>NZ_JAQMUA010000263.1:0-17350 GCF_028330895.1 Kamptonema animale CS-326
CGCCGCAACAAGCCTGTAAATCATAGCAGAAGATATTTGTCGGCGAGCGCCCACCTTACAATTGATTGTCATTGCGAACGAAGTGAAGCAATCGCCTAGTCCCTGAGATTGCTTCTGTTTGCTTCGTTCCTCAGATTGCTTCAGATTGCTTCGTGCCTCGCAACTGCGCTTCGCTTGCCTCGCAACTGCGCTGCGCTTGACTCGCAATGACGAGAAAAGTATAAATAACAAGACTTACGCACACAACCAAAGAAACCGGGTTTTTTGAGGAAAATACTTGGTTGTTACCCACAGATTCTCTCGAAAACCCGGTTTCTGGGACTCTATGCGTAAGTCCTAGATAATTTAAACTGAGAAATTATGCAGTTTTGTTAGCGCGGCGGCGACGTGCGGCAATCATTCCACTAGCACCCAAAGCTAAACCTGCCATTGTCATCGGTTCGGGTACTGGTTCTGCTGCTTCACCTATTACTTTAAAGTCAGGGCCATTATCGCCAAGAGAGCCGTTAGTGCTCACTTGAATACTACCAATCGGGCCGGTCACTCCTAAATCTGCTAAGCTAACTCCCCATGCGCCCACATTTTGAGAACCGCCAATTTCTTGGGTGTTAATACTATATCCAGCCTTTCCCCAACTACTGGAATTAAGAGTTAGAAGATTTCCAATCAGGTTTCCCATAGCATCCAAAGCTTGAACTCTAAGGGTGCTATTCATACCCCGTTCCCAGAAGAATAAGTTTGCTACTGCTGTAGTAAACGATAGGTTAAGTTTAAACGAACCCCCATCTTCAGTATCGATGATATTGTTAAGGTTATTGTTGCCCAGATAAGCAGCCATTTCGCTACCAGTTGGGTTCTTAATTCCCGATACATCTACTGCTTGTCCATTAACTATCGGGGAACTGGCGTTATCACCTTTATCTGTACTGGCTGCGCCGCTGTTGTCGTTACTTTTTGTATTATCTTCCGGGTTGCTTGTTTGCGTATTCGGGTTTAAACCACTTTTAACTGGTGTATTGTTGATGATGTCTACAGCCTTGACGAAAGCAAAATCGCTGGTTGTTTTACCGCCGTATGTAACTGACTTTAACCAAATATCACTTTTAGCATCTGGTACGCTGGGAGTTGTCAAGTTAGTTGTAAAATTAAATGCCTTAGCTGGTGATTGAAATGCAAGCGTGCCTAAAGTAGCAGCAAGAGTAGCTAAGGTTGGGAGTAGTTTGGTATTCATGGTAATTAGTGATAAGTGGGTGAAAATTTGCTATATTTTTATTATCTATTAATTTAGGAATATTGTTCTTGTAGAGGCCAGTTTTAGTACAATCTTCATTGAGGCTTCACTGCTACTTCACACAAGGTAAATTCAGGCTCTTAGTTTTTAAATGCTTTGTTTATTAAGAGAGTAACAGAGTTTAAATACTTCGGTAATTACCTTGATTTGCTTAATTCTATGAATCAATTTTTATCGTGTTTACGTATGATTGCTGAGAGTGTGAACTTGAGGACATAGAAACAATCAAAGGGAAAGCAAGACTATCTTAGATCGAATAAGGGGTGTAACCCTTACAGGCTCAGCCTCCACACTATTCTGAGCTCGCTCTGCGCCTGCACCTGTGTACTTAGGTGGGATAGGACTTACGCACCAAACCTAAGAAACCGGGTTTTTGAAAATACTTCGCCCGTACCCCCAGAAGCTCTCAAAAACCCGGTTTCTGGAGCCATGAGCGTAAGCCCTAGTAAAGTTACTTTGAGGCATTGTCATCAAGTCAGACTATGTATAGGAAGCGAGGGACTAGGGACTATAATGCTTATGGCCAGGGAAGAAAGCGCTTAAAATCTAGGGATTGCTTCTAAAAGTAACCATTTTAGCCTTTCCCCTCTTCCCTCTTCCCTTTTCCTTCTTCCCCTAGCCCCTAGTTATACACTATGTTCAATCGCATTCAATTCAATCCTGCTTACGCTGTCGAATCTATGGCTCCCGATCGCGTGTTTTTTGTCTCCGAAAAAGGTGCTGGTTGGTTGCGCGATCGCCTATATCAGAAATTGGCTAGTCTGATTGATGGCGATCGCGACAGCGATCAAATTATTGATGCTATTCTTCTAGAGTTACTGGCAGACCAAGAATCCGATCCTGAAAATACGGCTTTCTTTCAGGATGCTCTCAATACCAGCATCAAAACCCAATACGCTCTGTTTCAAATGGAGAAACAGGGCTATATTCAGTTAGAAGACAATCCTCTACCGCCGGATTTAGCTATTTTCTGTCATCATCTAAATATTGCCCCTGCGGATGTTCAGCAGCGATTACAATCGACCAAAGTAGTCGTTAAATCATTTAGTTCAGTTCCCGCAGAAGCCTTGATTAATCTGCTGGAATCTCTGCATATTCAAGTTGCAGAAACAGGGGATATTACCGTAATTTTAGCAGACAATTATCTCGATCCGAGACTAGAGGAATTTAACCAAAAAGCCTTGCAGTCGCAATCTACTTGGATGTTAGTTAAACCCTTGGGGATAACTCCTTGGCTAGGCCCCATATTTGCCCCGGAAAAAACAGGTTGCTGGCAGTGTTTAGCTAAACGATTGCAAGACAACAACCCCGTAGAAAGTTTTATCGAAAGACATAAAGACATTCCCCCCATCAATCCTCCCCTGGCTACTCTCAATTCTACTAAACAAACTGCCCTGAGCATGGCAGCGACGGAAGTGTTTAAATGGATTGCCCAAGGAGAGAATCCCAGATTAACTAGCACTCTGGTAACTTATGATGCGATCGCGCTCCAAACTCAAGATCACATCCTAGTTAAACGTCCCCAATGTCCTACTTGTGGAGAGATGGCTAAGGGATTAGCGAAGAAACCTCGCCCCGTAGTTTTAGGACATCGGAAGAAAAACTTTACAGAGGATGGCGGACACCGTTTTTGTTCTCCAGAAGAAACCCTGAGAAAATATCAACATCATATTAGCCCGATTACGGGAGTTGTGCGGGGATTGAGCAAGATTCAAACTAATGCTCTCAATCATACCTATGTGGCTAAACATCATTTTCTCACAGTTTTTGACGATTTAGAAAACCTACAAAAAAATCTCGGCGGCCGAAGTTCTGGTAAAGGCAAAACCGATGCTCAAGCCAGAGCCAGCGGTTTTTGTGAGGCTATTGAACGGTATTCGGGAGTTTTTCAGGGAGATGAAATCAGAGAACAAAGTAGTTACAATAAATTAGGCGATCGCGCCATTCATCCCAATGACTGCATGAACTTCAGCGAACAGCAATATCAACATCGGCAACAATGGAATGCTGAATGTCAAGGTTGGTTTCAAAAAGTTCCCGAACCCTTCGATCCAGACAGAGAAATTGATTGGACACCAGTTTGGTCTTTGACTCATCAAACCTTCAAATATTTGCCGACAGCCTATTGCTATTATGGCTATTCTACAGGCTATCAACCTGACTGTTGGGCAGATTCCAATGGTTGTGCGGCGGGTAACACCATTGAAGAAGCAATTCTGCAAGGTTTCATGGAATTAGTAGAGCGGGATGCTGTGGCTTTGTGGTGGTACAATCGCCTTCAGAAACCCCAAGTCGATCTAGATAGTTTTGACGATCCTTATTTCCCAAACTTGAGACAATATTATCAAAGTATCAATCGGGAACTGACGATTTTAGACCTGACTAGCGACTTAAATATTCCCACTTTTGCGGCGGTGACGTGGAGGTGCGATCGCGCAGTAGAAGACATTGTAATCGGCTATGGCACTCATTTTGACCCCAAGATTGCTCTCAGTCGCGCTTTAACGGAAGTCAATCAAATTTTACCCAACGTTTTATTTGCTCAAGCTGATGGTAGTACCCAATACCCTGCTTCTCCCGATCCTTTAGCTGTTGAATGGTGGAAAACTGCTACTATGGCTAATCAACCCTATCTGATGCCGGCTCCAAATACTACTCCTAAAGTTTGGGCAGATTATCCCGTAATGGCAACTAACGATCTCCTAGATGATGTCAAGCTTTGTCAACAAATAGTAGAAAGTAAGGGCATGGAAATGTTAGTTTTAGACCAAACTCGTCCTGATGTTGGACTGCGGGTAGCTAAGGTAATTGTTCCTGGTATGCGGCATATGTGGAAGCGATTAGATGGAGGAAGACTTTATGATGTTCCCGTGCAATTGGGTTGGTTGCCAGCACCGCTTTTAGAGGATCAATTGAATCCTGTACCAATGTGGATGTAAGCAATGCGGAGTAAAAAAATCTGCTTTCATTGCCTAATTTCTGGTAATTTTACTGGGTCATAACTTAGATTATGTCCGGTTAAATGACCATAATTTTTGTAGGGGCGGGTTCGCCGAAATATTTGACACCCATCGAACAATCATAAAAACCCGCCCCCACCCCACGAAAAAATTAACAATTAATTAAATTTAATGTGATTCAGCGATCGTTATTCGGGATTATTCGTTGGGTGGGGGCGGGTTTATTAAGGTTATTGGTAGGTGACATAATCGATCGGCGAACCCGCCCCTACCTTATATCCTAATAATATAATCTGAAATGAGACTTTATCTGGTATCGTCATGCTACAACAGCGATCGCCAATTCCCCAGACAGTAGGGGCGGGTTCGCCGAAATATTTGACACCGATCGAACAATCATAAAAACCCGCCCCCACCCACGAAAAAATTAACAATTAATTAAATTTAATGGTTATTCAGCGATCGTTATTCGGGATTATTCGTTGGGTGAGGGCGGGTTTATTAAGGTTATTGGTGGGTGACATAATTGATCGGCGAACCCGCCCCTACCTTATATCCTAATAATATAATCTGAAATAAGACTTTCTCTGGTATCGTCATGCTACAACAGCGATCGCCAATTCCCCAGACAGAAACGCCTCTGCCGCCGAAGCAGACGTTGCCGACAATGTACGATCTCCCTAGTGAAAACCCGGAGGAACCTGGTTTGCCTGATGAGTTTCATAGTTGGCAGCCGCAGTTGCTATCGCGCACGCTAAGATTGCCAGATTATCCGAGCGATCGCATCTTTGTCGGCTCAGATTTAAACTTGTACTATGATGTCCATCATTTTCTGTGGCACAAGCGCCCCGATTGGTTTCTAGTTGTGGATGTTTCTCGGTTGTACGAAGAGACAGATTTACGCTCTAGTTATGTGGTTTGGCAAGAAGGTACAAATCCTTTTTTAGTGGTGGAATTGCTGTCACCGGGAACGGAAAAAGAAGATTTGGGGCAATTTGTAGAAGCAGAAGTAGATGCGATTGAGGAGAGTAGCGGACAAGCAACGCGAGAAATACCGCCGAGAAAGTGGGATGTTTACGAGCGGATTTTGCGAGTACCTTATTATGCCGTATTTAGTCGGTATAGCGATCGCCTGCGGATTTTTAAACTCAATGGTGGGCGCTATCAAGAACAAATCCTAGATGTTGACAATCCGAGGTTTTGGATTCCCGAACTTAAATTGGGGTTGGGAGTTTGGCAAGGGGAATTTGAGGGGATTAATCGGCGCTGGTTGCGCTGGTATGATGGTGTGGGAAATTGGGTGTCAACAGATGCGGAATTTGCGATCGCACAGGCGGAGCTAGAACGGCAAAAGCGGCTAGAATTAGCTGAGAAGTTAAAGTCGCTTTCTCTCGAACAGTTAACAATTTTGGGCATTAGCCCGTCAGATTTGGAATGATTGTCTTATGCTCAACGGATATCGAATTATAGATGCAGATTGCCACGTTTTTGAACCCGGCGATCTATGGGTGAACTATCTCGAACCACAATTTAAACAATTTGCTCCATCTCCCCCAGATATGACAATCAAGGGAGAGAAGATTTATCACAAAATTCCTGGTCAAATTCATGAATTTATAGTTAGCAAAGTTGCCCAAAATCACCCTACATCAGCCTATTCCAATGGATTCGATCCAGAATCTCATCTCATCGCAATGGGGCAAATGCAGACAGATATTGCATTTCTTTATCCCAGTCTGGGATTATGGGTTTTAACTATTGATACCATGTCCCCTCAAGTAGCAGGAGCTTTGACCCGTGCTTACAATAATTGGTTGCTAGACTTTTGTAGCTATAATCCAGCCATGCTCCAAGGAGTAGGTGCAATTAATCTTCATGCTCCCGAAGAAATGATCCCCGAATTACATCGGATCGCTAAATTTGGCTGGAAGGCTGTCTTTTTATATCCTAACCCAGTCAAAGGAAGATTACTCAGCGATCGCGCCTATGAAGCTTTTTGGACAGAATGCGAACAACTGGGGATAGCAATAGGACTTCACGAATGCGGCAGTCATGGTCGGTTGCCTACTACTGGTGCAGATCGATTTAACACGCAATTTGCGATGCACGCTTGTTCTCATCCGATGGAACAAATGATGGCTTTATTAGCCTTGATTGAAGGAGGAGTGTTAGAAAGACATCCCCGACTGAAATTTGGTTTTTTAGAATCTGGCTGTAGTTGGCTTCTCTACTGGCTTTGGCGATTAGATGAAGAGTACGAAAAGTTATACTGGGAGGTTAAAGATAATGTTAAAATCAAACCCTCCGAGTATTTCCGCCGCCAATGTTTTGTTTCTATCGAACCTTCTGAAGCCTGTTTACCAGAAGTTTTGGAGTACATCGGTACTGATAACCTGATCTTTGGATCGGACTATCCCCACTGGGATCACAGTCGAGACATTGTTAAGAGCATTATCGCTCTTGAAGAAAAAGTATCTAAAGAAACAGTCCGAAAAATTGTTTGGGATAATCCTTGTCGATTCTATGATATCTGATATGATCTGAGAAATTTACAGACTAAAGTCTGGCAAAAGATTTCTATTTGAGGATATCTCTATATGCCCATTGCTACTAATCTGACCAAGCCTGCGATATCTCCCGACACTGGCCTGTTAACTAAATTGCTCGAAATTGAGGAAAACTCTAAATCACAGAGCCACTACGATCTGCATTATTTTCAAGTGCTGATCGTCAATCAACACGATGACGGGAGTATTGAAACAACATTACTCACCAAACAAAAGCAAGACTTCAGGGATATGAAAGTTTTGGAAGCAGGAGGTAATGTTGGAAGCATCGCAGACAGCTTGCCTTCTAATGGAGTTCAACTCGATCCAAACTTTCTCCCCATTAAAAATCTTGATGGCAGTCTCAATCACAAGAATCTGGCTAAATATTCTACGGCTCGATTCCTGTTCCAGTGCCGAAAGCTATCGCAGTTAATGGCTAAAACATGGCTTTCCAAAGACTACTTTGATAACGATTTGGATGCCAAAAAAGCAGAGATAGCCAGAAAAATATTCTTGGCTGCCAACCTCAGACCCAATAATTTTGAGCCTTCATGGGCAGAGATTCCAACAACTGGCGAAACAACTGATTGCATCATTAAATCAGATCGCCTTAACCAGCAAGGACTACAATTAAGTCTTTTGTTTGGAGGATTAGTATATACTCCAGTAGAGCCAGGATCGGACACTTATGTTCGCATCTGCGAACCAATTTTAAGCAATTACGAACTTGTCTATGAATATGCGTTCAAAGTATCTTGGGATACTTTTTATGCAAACAGGACAGATTATCCCCAGTCCGGGAATAACCCCGTGCCTCCTTACTATGAAGTAGTGATGCCCTATCCCCCCCGGCCTGAGTTAAGCGAATTCACTGTCAAACCCGATCAAGTTAAAGCTTGGGCAGAGGCCGACGAACATGAGGGAAAATTCCCCTTCTATCCTGAGAGCATCGAATCATCAGATGGGGTGCAATTCGTACATCCCCCCTATCCCTATATCCTCCTTAGTTGCTCTTAATTGATATTGCCAGCAGTTCGCAATCTAGACTTGAGTCAAGGTTTAGATTGCGATGCCTCACCAAAATTATACCTATTAAAAATATTACTAATATGCGCGTAAATGCTGCCAAAATAAGAAAGCTTTATTTTCTCGCATTTCCTAATTATCCCTATGCTCAACGGATATCGCATTCTTGATGCTGATTCCCACGTTTTTGAACCATCTCAAATGTGGGCAAAATATCTCGCCCCTGAATTTAAGCAATTTGCTCCCTCGCCAGATATGAGAATTCAAGGGGAAAAAATTACTATTCAGGTTTCTGAGCAAGTTGAAAAAGAGGGTAACAAGCAGATGAGGGAGGCTCACCCTAATTCTTATTTGAAGCGCTTTGATGTGGAATCCCACGTTCAAGCAATGATAGAAATGGGAGTCGATATAGCATTTGTTTATCCTACTTTTGGACTGTGGTTGTGGTCAATTGATAGTATGGCACCGGAAGTCGCCGGAGCCTTTACCAGCGCTTATAATCACTGGTTATATGAAGAATTTTGTAGTTACGATCCCGACAGGTTGAGAGGTGTGGGAGCTATTAATCTTCACGCCCCCGAAAAGATGGTTGCCGAATTACATAAAATTGCTGAATTTGGATGGAAAGCGGTATTTTTGCGCCCCAATCCAGTTAAAGGTAGACTTTTGAGTGACTCTGCCTACAAGCCATTTTGGACAGCTTGTGAAGAGTTAGAAATTGCTATTGGTATCCATGAAGCCACTCATAGTTTCTTACCAACTACAGGCGCGGATCGATTTCAGACTCGCTTTGCTACTCACGCCTGCTCTCATCCTATGGAACAAATGATGGCACTTTTAGCCCTAATTGAAGGAGGAGTATTAGAGCGTCATCCTTTGTTGAGAGTAGCATTTTTAGAATCGGGTTGCGGCTGGTTGCCCTATTGGTTGTGGAGATTGGATGAAGAGTATCGGAATCTACATTGGGAAGTGAGCCACAATGTTAAGATGCTGCCTTCAGATTATTTTCGTCGGCAGTGCTTTATTGCTGTTGAGCCGACGGAACCTTATCTGGGTCAAATTATCGATTACATCGGTGCCGATAACTTGATTTTTGGTTCCGACTATCCCCACATGGATCATCAGCCAGATATCATTGAAAAAATGATCGGGCTCGAAGATAGTTTGTCTAAAGAAACGGTACAAAAGATTCTCTGGGATAATCCCCGGCGTTTCTACGGCTTGCCTTGATTAGCTAGTAATAGTCTAGTTTTTAGCTTGAACTTTTGCGTAAGTCCTGTTAAAAATATTTTGCGATTTTTATTGACTCAGCGTAAATAGTTTGCTAACATATAAAAATCAAGTTAATAGGCTAAATCAAAATTAAGGAGCTAGCTATGGCTTTTGGAACTCAAGACTTTATGTTTAGTCTGGATTTTGAGAATTTTTTGCCAGAGGACAAAAAGCCTAAAAATGGAGAAAAGTGTGTACACCTGATAGAAGTAAAAGACTTATCAGGCGATAAGTTTCCACCATCATACCCATTCATCCTGCGTATCCTTAGACAGGCAAAGCTTCTCTCTCAACTGGTAAGTTATATATGGCTATGGGAAGATCCAAAAACCTCTCCACAAAATGTTGACGAGGAAGAAAGAAAAAAAAGAGCTAGTTACGCAAAAGCATTACACCAATATTTTATCGAACCCACTAAACTCCCTGCACAGGGACAGCAACCGCAAACTGGTGACAACTTGAAGAAGCTTTTGGCGGCTCAACCTGCTTCAGCTCCAGGCTTAACTCCAGGAGGCTTGCTATACGCCGTTTTTGGCGAAAGAACTAAAAACCCACAACTATTTCCTTTGTTTGATGGATACGAACTTGGAGAGACAGACCCTAACATCAAAGGCTATTTGTTCACTATTGATTATACTGCTTTTTCGGGTGATATCGCAGATCCTTCAAAAAATGAGCCTCATCTGCTACGATTTACAATTCCCTATCCTCCATCTCCAAAGTTTTCCGATATAACTGTCAACACAGCAGGATTAAAGCATTGGGTTAACGACGACAACTATAATAAGGATTTTTGTTCAGATAATCCTTACATTCCTGCAACCTGTTCTTGATGCTGATAACCCCGTGTTTCATAGTTTAGGTAAAAGTTACACATTCATTGATTAGTTGCCAAACTGCGGCGATCAAGCGATAATAAAGGCACAAAAAAATTTACCCACACTACTAAGTTTATTTTAGAGTGTGGGGTTTTTCTTTAGCATAAACTAAGCTCTTGAGTCAAGAAAAATATATGATTATTAAAGATAGTCAAAAGCTTTTATCAGCGAAAATTATAGATGATGTAGAAAACAACTTAGAAGCACCAGACATGGTACTAGAAATACCTGCTTGGGGCATTCCCTTACATCCCAAAAGTATCGAGAGGCTTTTAGCTACAGTCAAATCAGAAGCAAAAGCAGTAGCCTTCAAGCCAATATTGCCGATTGCTTCAGAATTGGGTTTACCTCCCTATCCCACCCTCGCTTATTTATATCCGCAGGAATTTAGCGATCTATCGAAACAGTTATTTCAAGAAGTTGAAAATAAACCTCGCGGAAATTATTTCAACTCAATTCCCTTTACCTTTATTTCAGAAACCGATATTGACGAGCAACTGCATTATTTTGCCAATTATTACGGGATAGCAGTCAAACCTGCCTATGTAAGAGTAATTGTTGGGAATACCTGCAATCTTAAATGCGTGATGTGTCCCTATCACAGTTCTTTACTGAAACCTACCCATACCACAGATTTCTTCACTGGAAACAAGGCCATGTCGTGGCAGATGATGGAGAAAATTGCTAGGGAATGCGGGGAAAAGAAAATCGCAATTTTAATCGGCAGCGTAGAAGAACCATTGCTGCATCCCAAATTGGTAGATTTTGTGCAACTCTGTCGGCAGCAGGGAGTTCCCAGAATTCATATCACCACTAACGGGCAACTGCTGAATGAGGAGATAGCACAAGAATTATTGCAGGCTGGGCTAACCAGTATTGATATTAGCATTGATGCTGCGAACCAAGAAACCTATACTAAAGTTAGGGGGGCGAACCTGAGCCGAGTTGAATCTAATGTGCTACAGTTCATTCAACTGCGCGATCGCCTGAGATTTCCCTGCGAAGTCAGAACATCTTTCGTCAGAAATCAGGGCGTTACCTGGGAAGAAGAGGAACAATTCCGAGAGCGGTGGCTTGCTAAAGCTAACAGCGTTTTTGTTTTGAACGTAGCTAAATACGAAGAGACAAATATGCGTCTTGCCAATATCAATAACACTGTAGAAAGCCCACTAAAATATTACCTCCAAAAAGCTCATGGTCGCTGGGCTTGTCTATTTCCCTTCCTCGAAATGGCTATTTTGCCCGATGGTAGGATATATTATTGTATTGAAACCCTATTTAGACTGGGTTTCGACGGGGATATTGAGAGCTTGGGCGATTACAACCAACAAACTCTGCAAGAGATTTGGCAGGGAGATTTATTTAACCAACTTAGGCGGGATTTAATTCTGAATCAATTAGACCGGAGATCGGCCTGTAAAAATTGCGATATGTGGAAATCTCAGGTTATTGCTAGATCGGCTAAAGATGGAATTTTGGCAATGACGACTACGGTAACTGAAATTTACCAATATATGAGGTAAAAAAAGACCCCCCCTAGCCCCCCCTTGTAAAGGGGAGGAACCGGAAAAAGCCCCCTTTCTAAGGGGAGGAACCGGAAAAAGCCCCCTTTCTAAGGGGAGGAACCGGAAAAGCCCCCTTTCTAAGGGGAGGAACCGGAAAAGCCCCCTTTCTAAGGGGGTTGGGGGTAGAGCCCCCTTTCTAAGGGGGTTGGGGGTAGAGCCCCCTACTTGCTTCTACTAAAAAATCTCTAAACTACCCAGATTAAATATCGAGCAACTTATGAGCATAACAAATTATCAGATCGGCGAACAAATCCATGAAAGCGATCAATCTTTAGTCTATAAAGGTATTCTTCTCCCTGAAAATTTACCAATTATTGTTAAAATCCTTAAGGAAAACTATCCTAGTATCTCTGCTTTCACTCATTACAAGCAGGAATATGAAATTACCCGCTCTTTAAACACCGATCTGGTGATCAAAGCATATCAATTGCAGCGCCATCAAAATAGCCTAGCAATATTCTTAGAAGACTTTGGAGGTAAATCTTTAAATTTTTTAATTTTAGAGCGCCAGTTCACTCTAAAAGAATTTCTCACCATTGCCATCGAGATAGCTCAAAGTTTAGCAGTTATTCACAATGAAAATATTATTCATAAAGATATTAACCCTTCCAATATTGTCTACAATCAAAAAACAGGACAACTGAAAATTATTGATTTTGGGATTTCTACCCGTTTATCTGAAGAAAACCAGACAACTCGCAACCTGAATCAATTAGAAGGGACTTTAGCTTATATTGCTCCAGAGCAAACTGGCAGAATGAATCGAGGCATAGATTATCGCAGCGATTTTTATTCCCTTGGTGTCACGCTCTACGAATTGCTAACCCACCAATTGCCTTTTCAAACAACTGACCCCATTGAGTTAGTGCATTGTCATATTGCTCAACAACCCGCAGCCTGTCAAGAGATAATATCCACTATTCCTGAAGCAGTTTCTAACATTGTGATGAAATTGTTAGCTAAAACTCCAGAAGAAAGATATCAAACTGCCTGGGGACTAAAAGCTGATTTAGAAACTTGCCTAAATCAATTGCAAACTACAGGTGAAATTTCTGTCTTTCCTCTAGGCAGTCGAGATATTTCTGATAAATTTCAGATTCCTCAAAAACTCTATGGTCGCGAACAAGAAGTTACTCAACTGTTAACTACTTTTGACCGAGTTAGGCAAGGCAGCACCGAAATATTGATGGTTTCTGGTTATTCAGGCATTGGCAAGTCAGCTTTAATTAATGAAATTCATAAACCTATAGTCCGCCAGCGCGGATACTTTATCGGTGGAAAATTCGATCAATTAAAGCGGGATATTCCCTATGCGGCAATTAGCCAAGCCTTTGAAGATTTAATTCGGCAACTTCTGAGCGAACCTGCCACAAAATTACAAACTTGGAAAGAACGTATTATAGAAGCATTAGGACTTAATGCTCAAGTTATTATTGATGTGATTCCCGAAGTAGAAAAAATTATTGGCAAACAACCCCAAGTCGAACAATTAGGAGCTACTGAATCTCAAAATAGATTTAATTTGTTTTTCCAAAGATTTATCAGTGTTTTCTGCAAACAAGAACATCCATTAGTTATTTTTCTGGACGATTTGCAATGGGCAGATTTACCATCTCTGAATTTATTTGAACAATTAACAACTGAACCCAATAGTCAATACCTATTGATGATTGGAGCCTACCGGAACAACGAAGTCAATGATACTCATCCTTTAATTCTTACCTTAGAAAAAATCCAAAAATTAGGCGTTAATATTAATAATATTATCCTTTCTCCTTTAACAAGATCGCAAGTTAATCAATTAATTGCTGATTCCCTCGGCAATTCAACAGAAAGCTGCAAAGATTTGGCGGAATTACTAACAAATAAAACTCAAGGCAATCCATTTTTCTTGACCCAATTACTGCAATCTTTATATAAAGATAATTTGTTTTCATTTGCTCCAAAAGAAGGACGTTGGCAATGGGATATTGAAGAAATAAAAAGCATTCAAATCACTGAAAATGTAGTGGAATTAATGATACAAAAAATTGAAAGCTTAAATAAAAACACGCAAAAAGCATTGAAATTAGCTGCTTGCATTGGAAGTAGATTTGATTTGGAAGTTCTTTCTGTCGTTAATACTAAATCTCAATCTGATACAACTAAAGACCTTTGGCCGGCCATCCAACAAGGTTTGATTTTGCCACTAAATGAAAATTATAGAATTCCTTTGCTATGGAATCAAGACGAAATATATGATAATACTTCAGATATCTTCCCTGATTTGATGCCTGAGTATCCAAAATCAATACCATATAAATTCCTACATGACCGCGTGCAGCAAGCTTCCTATGCGCTGATTCCAGAAGCAGAAAAAAAAGCAGTTCACTTACAAGTAGGAAAACTACTATTAGAAAATACTAAAGAAGAGTTGTTAGGAGAAAATCTTTTTGAAATTGTTAATCAACTAAATGAGGGGCTGGAGTTAATTACTGAACAATCAAAAAAAGATGAATTAGCCAATTTAAATTTTCAAGCTGGTAAAAAAGCAAAATCATCGGCAGCTTATGAACCTAGTTTGAGGTATTTAGAGACTGGATTAGGATTATTATCACAAAGTAGTTGGCAATACCAGTATGATTTGACTTTAAATCTACACATAGAAATATTAGAATCTCTATACTTAACCACAAAATTTCAGGAAGTTGAAAACCTATCTATAATTATCTTTGAAAATGCACAAAAACCTCTTGATAGGGTTAGGATATATCAAGTAAAAATTCAGTCTTATATTGCTCAATTTCAACAAGAAAAGGCAATAAAAACTGCATCTAAAGCTTTAGCAGAACTGGGAGTAAATATACCCGAAGAAACAGGAGAAATAGAAAACCAAATTGCTCAACAACAAGAATCTCTTAATCTGATATTAAAGGATAAAGAAATTAAAGATTTAGTTGATAATTATCCGATGACTGACCTCTATCAAATTGCAGTCGCATCAATATTACGGGAAATTGTTGGTCCTACAATACAAATAAATTTCTTACTGCATATTCTGGTTGTATTAACTCAAGTCAACCTGTGCATCAAGTATGGCAACCCACCGCAAGCTGCTAGTAATTATGCTTCATATGGATTGATTCTGTGCAGCTCAAGGCAATTTAATTTAGGATATGAATTTGGTAAACTTTCTTTAAAACTACTAGAAAAATTTGATTTTACTAAAAAATTAGAAGCTTTAGTGGTTCATGTTTATTATGGCTTCATTTGGCACTGGAAGAATTCTCTAAAAGACAAAGTGGCAGAAGAAAAATTACTCAAGGGATTTCAACAAGCTATAGACATCGGAGATAATGAATATGCTTCTTATACATCTATAAGCTATTGCTGGGTTAATTTTTTAGCAGGGACAAATTTAGAAGAAGTTGAAAGTAATTATAAAAAATACTCAAAAATAATCACTAAACTCCGGCAAGAATATTCAATTTATTACATAAAAATAGTGCAATCATCGGTAAAGTTTTTAATGGAAAAATCTGAAAATGAAAAATTTGTTATAATAGGTTCTTCTGAAAAAGAGGAACAAGATTTTTTAGAAAACTTAAGTCAGAATAATAATCAATGGTTACTATTCCTCGCTTATTTTATTAAAGAAACTATCTACTATTTATTTAAAGATCCTATTCAAGCTTTCACAAACAGTATTAATGCGGAAAAATATGTAATAAGTTCGGGTGCATACATAACAGGGCCGCAACATAAATTTTATTCTTCTCTTGCCTTGCTTTATTACTATAATAATTGCAATCCAATACAGCAGGTAGAATCACTAGAACAAGTAACTAAAAATCAGGAGGACATGAAAGAATGGACTACCTATTGCCCAGAGAACTTTCAAAATAAATACGCTCTTGTCGAAGCTGAAAAAGCACGAGTTTTAGGTCAAACCTGGGAAGCACAAGAACTTTACGAACAAGCTATTCAAGGTGCTAAAAAATCAGAATTCATCCATGAAGAAGCCCTAGCCTACGAACGCGCCGCAGAATTCTATCTATCACTAGGCCGAGAAGAAATCGGTCAACTATATCTCAGAAATGCCCATTATTGCTACACCCAATGGGGAGCCAAAGCCAAAGTTACAGCCTTAGAAACAGAATATCCCCAGTTGCGAGTCCGCATAACCAATAGAACAGAAACTAACCGCACCAGTACCACTTCCACTGGCAGCAATGGAGAAGTCCTAGACTTAACAACCGTCATCAAAGCCTCCCAAGCTCTCGCAGGAGAAATTGTGCTAGAAAAATTACTAGCCAAACTAATGCAGTTTGCCATTGAAAATGCCGGCGCTCAAAAAGGATATCTGATTTTAGTTAATAACAATAAATTAACCATTGAAGCCGCTAGAGAAGTAGGCAAAGATGAAGTCACAGTCTTGCAGTCCCAGTCAGTAGAAACCACTGACCTACTCCCCCAAGGAATTATTAACTATGCCATGAGAACCCAAGAAGATTTGGTACTAAGTGATGCAACCCACCAAGGACTTTTTATCAACGAGCCTTATATTGTTGAAAATCAACCCAAATCAGTTCTCTGCGCCCCCATCATCAATCAAGGCAAACTCATCGGACTACTTTACCTAGAAAATAATCTCACCACCGATGCCTTCACTGCTGACCGCTTAGAACTGCTAAGAATTTTATCAGCCCAGGCAGCAATTTCTATTGAAAATGCCCTCCTCTACCAAACCTTAGAGCAAAAAGTTGAAGAACGCACTGCCCAATTAGCACAGGCTAATACAGAGATTGTAAAACTAAACGATCGCCTCAAAGAAGATAATCTGCGAATGAGTGCCGAACTAGATATTACTCGCGAACTCCAACAAATGATTCTGCCCAAAGAGTCGGAATTACAGCAAATTCCGGGTCTGGATATCGCCGGATTCATGGAACCAGCTACAGAAGTCGGCGGCGATTACTACGACGTGCTCAATCAAGATGGACGGATTAAAATCGGCATCGGCGATGTCACCGGTCACGGACTAGAAAGTGGTGTCGTAATGATTATGGCGCAAACTGCCGTGCGAGCATTATTAGCGAATAATGAAACAGACCCAGTGAGCTTTTTAAGTGCAGTTAACCAGGCAATTTACGGTAACGTCCAGCGGATGAATGCTGATAAAATGCTGTCTTTAGCCTTACTAGACTATCAGGATGGTACTGTACGCATCAGCGGACAGCATGAAGAAGTAATTTTAATCCGTGCCGATGGTAGCCTAGAACTAATTGATACAATGAATTTAGGTTTTCCGATTGGTCTAGAATCAGATGTGGCTGATTTTATCAGTGAATTAGAAATAGTCTTAAATCCTGGGGATGGAATTGTCCTCTATACAGATGGCATCACTGAGGCGGAAAATCCTGAGAAAGAATTATATGGACTAGAAAGATTGTGTGAAGTGGTGCGTCAGAATTACACTTTGTCCGCGACGGAGATGCAGCAAAATATTATTGCCGATGTTCGCCGCTATATTGGCACTCAAGAAGTTTTTGATGACATTACTTTGGTCGTCTTGAAACAGAAATAACTGGGGGTAGGGAAGATAGGAAAGATAGAGAACTCTATCTGCTGAGGTAAAATAGCTCTACCCCCAACCCCCTTAGAAAGGGGGCTTTTCGGTTCCCCCTCTTTGCAAGGGGGGGGTCGTTTTTATACCTCATACTAATTGAGAAACGCTATAGCCATTAGCAATTAGCAATTAGCCATTAGCAATTAGCCATTAGCCATTACCAATTATGAACACGGATTTTACCGATTACACGGATTACAC
>NZ_JAQMUA010000264.1:0-7287 GCF_028330895.1 Kamptonema animale CS-326
CCCCCCCCCCCCCCCCCCCCACGTCGCACCGCCGCTTCATCCAAGGGATTACCCTCAATTTGAGTCGAGCTGCGCGTACTTCTTTGCAAAGCATCGTGGCGCAGGCGTAGAGTGGTATCGGGTGGCAGCGGTAACACCTCGATGACAGCACGCGCACCCTCAATGACTCCTAAATGCCTAACCAGTTCGTGATTGTAGGAGAAGCGGGGAATAAAACTCATGGACTAATACTATATGACAAATTAGGCATGGCTCGTTTCTTGCCCAGACTCTCGATTTTTATGTTTTCCCCGCATCTGAGCAATATTCTCCTGAGACACCGCGCCTAAAATCTTCTCAGCAAGCTTGACAACTACAGCTTGCCGTATTTGAGAGTTTTCGGGTAGTTCTGCAAGAAACTTGTTAACAAAATGGTCAACTTGGTCTTGGCGATCGCGGTCAATTCCAACCATCTGATGAATTTCTTGACCATCAGGACGAGTGACTGTAATTCTGCGGGCATCAAAACCCGCACCTTTGGCAACAACCTCCTTCTGTAAAGCTTCCAAGTTTTTGAAGCGTCTGGAGATGTCACTCAGATTAACTGCAAACTTCGTAACATCCTCATCTGTCCAAGACTCAGCGGGTTTATCAGCTACAATCATCACTAGAGCTTCTAACCATTCCTGAGCCGCTGCGGTTTCATCTGCTGCTGCTACTGTGAAACTATGAAGAGTTCTTTCAATAGACTGTCCCATGAGATGATGGGAACGAACCCGTAAATCTTCCCGCAGCTTTGCTTCGCTACCGCGAACAGCGAACGCATCGTAGAGAAGGTTTTGACATTCTCTCAATAATTCATCATAGGCTGTCTGAATTTCGCGGAGCGCTTGAACCAACTTTTTGCGGAGGGTTTTAGCTGTTGTGCCATCGTCAGCCTTATCAGTACCAATAGGCGGCAACCCGCAAGCTTGGGGTAAGGCTGTAAATAGGAGTTCATCAGGTTCGGGTGCCTGCTGTAAGGTTTGCAAAACAGCTAGTGCTTCCGAACTGAGGCGTTTGGTTTTCTTAGTGTAGGCGGGCAGCTTTTTGACAAACTGGAATAAGGGTCTAACTACCGTCAGCAGCGTAGTATTTCTAATTCCCGGTGGCATTTGAGAGTTGGGCGATCGCAATATCGCTTCCAGTTCTTTGAAGACTTGCGATCGCACTCCCACCACTTCAAAATATTTAACAGCGAACCGGGAAGGGTCTTTAACCAACAGCTCAAAATGTTCTGCTCCCAACACCGGGATAAACGTGCCGTCTTTGTATACGCCAACATCATCAATGTGGTACAACAAAACAGCCGCTAGTAGCACCGGAATTACACCCCGTTTTACTCCAATTGGCGGTGCTTCTAATTGCTTATAAAGATTGTCTAAAGTCTGCTGTTTGTCCTTGGCAAAAAGACAGAACGCCTCAATTACCTGCCATCCAGTCAACACCCCAGAGTCTTCTTGAGGTGGGAAAAATCCCCAGTCTCCATCTTCAGACCTGTGAATACCTGTGTTCTTCAGCACAGAAAAATACATACTAACTTCAGGGCCATATCCCTGCAAACCCAGTCGTTCTTGCTCGCTCGTTTCAAGCATTGCTTCAATCAGTTCCCGTCTGGCTTTAGCACCTTGAGAAGTTAATTCACGCCGATTAATTAACTCATTCCAAAGGATAATACCTTGACTATAAACCTCATCGCAGACATCCGAAAGCTTACCGTTTAAATCTGTAACGTGGCTGATTGTTTCTTGTTTTCCCTGTATCCAACAGCAGCTCTTTGGATCTGCCACATCAAAAGCTTGTGAGAGTGTTTCATCTAACAATTGTTCTGCTTGAACCAACCGATATCGAACTTCCTTCCTTGCTACCCCATCAGTTTGCAACTCAGGAGCACTGGTTTGAATTTTTTTCAGTGCTGCAAATTCCCTCGCTCTGCTTCGCAGTAAATCTAGTTTGGCAGCACGCAACACAATCAGCGGAGTCCCATCAGCCGCAGTAGATGGCACATCAGTTAGGCTAGCTTCATCAACCCAATACCCCACCAAACCATCGCCGCCATTGCTGGCACATCGCAGTTTTTTTAAGTCTTCTAAACCATCAAGATACCTACGCTCAAAGTAACGTAGGGTACCTGTTTTGTAGCTGTGACGCTGAGCAACCAAGGGTGTGAGGGGACGGATGGCGGAAAGAAGATTGACTAAAGAAGATCGCTCTTGTTCGAGATATTTTGTCAGTTCAAGATCGACATTAAAGTCTGAACCTTCCCAAATCCGCAACTCGTCCAGTTGTCGCCGATGATTGACAAGACCCTTCTGTATAAGATTTTCAATTACTTGTTGCCAGTGACTCAAGGTAGTGTCAGAAGGACTGTCACACATCGCTAGCGACACCAAAGTACGAGTTGCCATCACCGCACCTGTAGTAGTCACGAGGTTTAAAATCCCAATCGCTTTTAAAACTCGCAGACTATCAGTATCTTTACGTTTAGCATCGTCAATTAAATTCTGAATTTCTACCCACCGCTGGAGATTTGGTCGTGAAGCTAAACCCATCCCCACCGCTTCGATGAAATAGTCGTAAACTCTATCCAACTTCAGCGTCGGCAGAGACTCTTTCCCCCTTTCGGGCAAGCAATATACAACCGCAGTTTCCTCTAAAAAATTCCTAAAAGAATAGGGTTCAGCGCTAGTGAGAAATGTAAATAACGATCGGTCATTTTGGGCATAGCGAGTGCAGAGAATTGGCAACACCAACGCTACGATGGGATGCAGCGGGTAGACCTCATCCAGCAAGTTGAGTGTAAAATCATCCTTGATGTCACTTGGCAAACCCTCCAACCATTCTGCGGCTTGGCTATTGATGGCACAGAGAATTGCTTCTGCATTAGAGCGATTGATTGCTTGACCAATCAATCGCATCATCTGTACTGGAGAATCATTAAATGATATATGCTCAAATCTTCCCTCAATCTTCGCCCATTCGTTGCGCTGTACAGAGGCTAATCTTTCGCCATAATCGGTAAATGCTTGGTGCAACAGACCTACTATATAAACCTGAGAACCGTTATCTCTTGACAGTTCAGCAAGTTGCTGCAACAGATATAAGTCTTCAGCGCCTTGGTTTTGGACAGCAAATTCTAAATTTTTGCCCAGTTCGTCAATAATTAGCAGCATATCTGTTTTCGCAGATGCGGCTACTTCCTGCACTAAGTTGAGGACTTTCCGACTATCTACTGCCCCTCCTTTTGCAACAAGTCCTGCAATATCTACCAGTTTTTTAGCTGCGTCTAATTTATTTCTATCTTGAACTGACCAAAAAACGTTTGCTCCTTGTTCTAAAGCACGCACAATTGTATGCGAGAGTGGTTCCCGCTGTGCTGTAGCTACGGCTCGAAACAACCCCTGACTCGGTATATTCTCTTTTAAAGCGAGGTACTCAGAACTATCCGAACCTAATGGTTCTGATGCAATTTCTAGCGCCTTTTGGCGCATCTGACTGCTTTGGGGAGCGCACAGAGATGCCAGAAAATGGGCAAAGGCAGATTTTCCCGTACCATAGACGCTAGTTAAAGTCCAAGCGCTTCTGGATTGCTTTTCAGTTAATCCAGCTAGGATGCGTCTGAGGGCATTGACTGACCTCTCAGTTGGGATATATCCCAGCAAGGCATCGATTTTTTCTAAATCCCGCTCGATGTTGATGGAACGAGAGTAGCGACGATTGAGGCTGAAGTATTGAGATAACGGTTTGTTCATCGTTTTACTCTCGCGTACCGTCTCCCTTTGTAATACTTATCTAGGATATCAAGAGCTAGCTTCTCTGGATCGTTCGTAAAGGAAAATTGAATTAAACCAGCCGATTCAGACAGTTGGATTGAGTCCGAATGTCTTGCCACCTGTTCAATTGCGTCGCAGATAGCACTCTGTCCAAGCTTAAATGCCATACCGGGGCTGCCAATATCGTAAAGGAGGCGAGAGATGGCTATAGTCCTTGACCCGCGACCAACCCAGCTAGCATATTCTAAGCAGGCTGAAACGACTATCTCTGCTGGTAAATTCCTCGCTTGACCAACTCGGAATGTGTAGTGCCTGGAGTCTCCGGCTGTGCGAATGATTCCCAGTTCAGTAAAGGGACAATCCAGGCTGTCCTCAGTTACACCGGTCTTGGGAGTTCCTTGTTCCACATACATTCGCAAAATACAGGTGACATCCTTTTTCAGGGAAGACTCGGCGATGCGAGGTGCCACACTATCTCTGTAATCGCATAAAGCATTGAATAATTCGTCTTGGGAAAATTCCACTGCCCGAAAAACGTTGAACGTAAAATGCCAAGCTGTTGCCAGACAGGGCGGTTTGAGTAGGTTCCAGTGCAGTAGCCATAGTGTTGCGGGATCTTCACTGAAGGGGTCCCAACCATCATCTTTTAAGAGGCGATCGCCATTGTCTGAGGAGGCATGATCTGGTAGCACTTTGAAGGCATTGCACCAGTAGCGAATGGCATTCACCATGTTTTTTCCAACACCTAGCCGCACTGGGGCATCTTCCCGCAAGAATACTTCTGAATCTTGTGTGGCTGCATCAAAACCCTTTTTGAGCCAGCCAAACCGGGGATGAAAAGTCTCGTGTCTGGCAAAGACCGGATTTCCACTATACGCTGGATTTAGGGTACTAAATATGTCTTGGTCGGGGTGTTTCACTGTGACTTCTGCTTGGGTTGGTACTCGCGAGCGTTCTCAAACACCAGTTTTGTTGTAGGTATAGGCTAAAACATACACCAAATTCAGACGGGAAACGCATTCACCCTGACTCAGCCGATAAAATTTTGATGATCCGTATGTTTAGCTCTCTCACGCTTGATGCCAACTGGCTTGAGATAAGGAGCGATATGGAGAATTAAACGATCTGTTCCCGATATTCATAAGTTATTTTGTCAATGCGTAAGTCCTAGTCATTCGGTTTCAGGGGCAACCTTGTCAGATGTTTAAACATTCAAACATCTAAATATTTAGATGTTCATGGGCATCGAACTGCTGGAGGTATTGAGCAACGGACTTTTCAACAAGGGAACTCATTTCGGAGCCTGACTGTGCAGCAGCAGATTTAAGCTGGCGATGCAATTGCTTTGGCAAGTAAACAGTAGTGCGGACAAAATTGGGGTCTTTGCTTTTGGACAGTGCAGAACTGGGGGAGGGTTCAGGTTCACCCGGCTTGAGTTTCTTAGCTTTTAGCAAATCATCAAAGCGACTCATGGCAAAATCTCCTTGCCGACGGCGAGGTAACAACCCCAAGCTGCTTTAGCGTAGGCATCTTTAACAGCGCTCACGGGAACCCCTGCGAGGGCTGCCTTTTGAAATACCGCCAGCCGCCTTACGTCAGACTTGAAGATGGGCAGTCCAGCTTTTTCAATGGTTGCCCTGCACTCAATCCCCACTTTACTCGGAGCTGGTGGGATGAGTGTGAGCAAAATGCGGTAATTGGACGAAAGCGAATGCAGAGCCTCGACCATTTGCAGCATGGCGCTCAGGGCCATTGCATCGGGAGAACTCGGCAAGATCAACAAATCGCACCCTTCTGCTAGGGTTTTGAGTTCATCCGGTGCCGGTCTAGCTGGCGTGTCAATGACGATATGTTCGTAGTCCCTAGCAAACTTAACGCCTTGCTTCTCATCCACCACTTTGAACGGCAGAGAGCCGCGAGCCGACCAATCCAAAGCGCTGCGATTGAGGTCGCCGTCCACTAAGAGTGCGGGTGCTTTAGTTTGTAAGTAAGCGGCCAAATGCAGTGCTGTAGTTGTCTTTCCGACCCCGCCTTTAAATGAGGCGACTGTCACGATCATAGGTTTACCACTAAGTTCATCTACTCAATCTTACACTACAACATCTAAACATCGAAATGTTTAGATGTTTAGATGTTTATAAGAGATCCCTCTGTGACCTTCAAAAGCAAAGTGCCAGCGGTATTACAGCACTTCCGGATGTTATGAGGTACAGTAGCAGCAGTTAGTAAACCAATTTTTTAAATGTTTCGGATTCATTAAGTCAAGAGCCACAGCAATTATGGTGTCAACCATTTTAGTGGTGGTTGGGGAAAACTGTCGCAACAAAGATTTAAGCTGAGACCACCATAATTCAATCGGATTAAAATCAGGAGAGTAGGGGGATAAACACAATATAGAAGCACCCACAGCTTCAATCATAGGCTTAATAGAAGCTAGTTTATGAGCGGGTAAATTATCCATAACTACTACTGCTCCCGACCACAATTGTGGCACCAAACATTTCTCGATAAATACCTCAAATGCTTTGCTATCCATCGAATTATCCATTGTCATTAATGCCACTACTCCCTGGAGACTAATTGCACCAATTACTGTGACTTTTTCCCCTCGATAAAAAGGTTTGACTCCATAGGCTCTAGTTCCTCGTTCCGAACGTGCATGAGTTCGTTTTAAACCTAGCAAGACTCCAGTCTCATCCAGAAATACTAGGTTTTTTTGCTCGATATTCTTGACTTTTTCCCAATACTCTAACCTTAACTTCATCACTCTTTTTGTCCCTGCTTGGCTACTCCTGAACGTTTTTTTTTGCGATTTAATCTTAACTTCTGTAACGCGCTACACATTGCTGTTTTACTCACCCAATTTCCAGTTTTGTGGGCAAATAGCTCACACAACTCTACTAAGGTTGCATCGGGATGTGCTACCACTATTTCTCTTAACTCTGTTCGGGCGTTATTCAAATGACTGTACCTCGGTTTTCCTCTGGGCTTGGGCTGTAAATTCCCCTCTATTTTTTGTTGTTTAACAAGCTTTTGAACTAAGCTTTTACTCACAGCAAATATTGCTGCTGTTGCTCGGATCGACAGCTTCTGCTCTTGATGTGCTGCTACTATTTTTTTTCGCAAATCTACTGAATATGCTTTCATGGTATATTATTTCTTAGTTGATTCTCTCAATACTTCGGACTGTTGAAAATTATGTTCTTCGGTACATAGTTGGGCTAAGACCTTTTATGAAATAGCGATCGCAACGTACACAAGTGGCTTACACATAGCTTTTATCAGAAATATGAGGTACATACAAAAGCAGACCACCCAAGAAATTTAAAGAACAGGACTTACCGGATCTCACCCTTAACCGATTAGTTGGCGATCGCCACTACCTACCGGCGGAGTTCATAGGGTTGAAGCTAGGGCTACGTACCGTTAGCGCGATCGCCCCTGAAAATAGTCTGTAGTTGTTCTACTGTACCTCATAACATCCGGAAGTGCTGTA
>NZ_JAQMUA010000265.1:0-5230 GCF_028330895.1 Kamptonema animale CS-326
ATGGTTTTAACTTCAACCAATCGATTATCGACTCACAAGGTCGTGTTGTCAATACTTGGGCTGATGTGATTAACCGCGCTAATTTGGGTATGGAAGTAATGCACGAGCGTAATGCTCACAACTTCCCTCTGGATTTGGCTGAGGCAGGTGAGTCTACTCCAGTTGCTTTGGTTGCTCCTGCTATCAATGGCTAATTCTTAGTGATTGGTAACAAGAAACGCTCTCATTCGTGAGGGCGTTTTTTGTTGGGGAAAATTATTTTGAGCGGCTAGCGGCTAACAGTCAACCTTCAACCGAAGTTAGTCCAGATTCTTATTATTTGGTAAATTCGCCACCTCTGGAGGGTTTTAGGTTAAAATTTAGTTGAAATAATTTGGTATTCATAAATGATGGGGAATATTGATATTGAAAAGTTTGTTGTTTGTCTCAGAGATATCATTATTTTAATAGCTGGTCTTATCGTCTTATATATATTGCTATTCAATGACAGACTAGCATTTACTATAGCTGGTAGCTTAATTACAATATCTTCCCAGTGGTTACTCGCAGGACGTGGGAAGAAACAGGAACACAAAAAGATAGCAACTTTTCTGATTCCTATTCTTGAAAAACAGATAAATCATCTATCTATGATTGAAGCAAAACTGATGTCCGTAATTACCGTAATTAATAAGAATAACCAGATGGGTTGTCCATATACGCTCGAAGAGGAGCAGAGGTTCGTAATTGAGAAAAAAGCAAATATTGAATCCGTCAAAAATTATTGCGAAAAATGTAAGCAAGAGATGGAATCAGATTACCGAATACTCCAGAATAAAACAGAAATTTATGCCCTAGATATTGCCGCAGTAATTGTTTTATATGTGAATCAGGTTCTTAATTATATTTGCTTTTTAAAACCGGATGAATGTGGAGATATAGAACGAGCATTAATAACGATTCGCTCCTATCGGATTGATAGCTATTCAACGGCAATGAAACTGAGTCAAGAAGTTTTTATAAATAAAATTATATTCAATAGTTACGTATCTCGCTTAAAGTATGATTACAAACTGTTATATCAGTTGAAGTGTGACTATGAAAAACAAGGATTTGACAGTGATTGTGAATCTATCGCTATGGAACAGATTGAAAAATTATTAAAAGATTACGGACAGGAAATTTGAGGCTAGGCGCAAAATTATATATAATCGAAAAGTGATTATCAAAGATAAATCAGTAAGAAGGCAGACTACCTTCTTACTTCTGCGATAAAAACACTGACTCTAAAACTGCCCATTCCCCTGAACAATATGTTTAAGCGTCGTCAAAGTTTTCAGGCCAATCAATCCTCGCCTATAGCCCTTTTGATTAGACATTCCCAAAAAGATAGCATCTCCCCGATTTTGATAGCGTGAAAATCGAGGCGAGGCATTAATAAAAGTAGAAGCACTATTAACATCCAAGGCAAATTCGCGACTTTCCTGGTAAGATTCTGTGGCAATACTATCTGCATGACCACTGCTATACCGATTAATCCATGCGATCGCAGCCTCTAAATCCTCTACAACCTTAAACGCCACTGTTTTGTTTAAATAAGGCTGATTCCACTCCACCACATCCGCCAGTCTCAACTCAGGAAAATCCGCCACCAAATCGGCATCCCCCCTGATTTCAAAGCCTTTCTCCTTTAAACTATTCCACAGGCGCACCAAAGAAGAAGGCTTTTGATTTGGGTCAATCAACACTTTCTCGATCGCATTCACTGGATCTGGTTCGCTTTGATGGCTATCTAAAATCATCCACCTCGCCATTTCTAAACTACCAGTAGGCGACCAATAGAGATAACAATTACCCATAGCCGATCTCAACGCTGGCGCGGTGGACTGTCGCACTACTTGCTGTACTAAACTAGGGCGACCGTAGGGAATTATTAAATTTATATATTGGTCTTGGGTGACTAAATCTCGAAGGGAAGCACCGCGATCGGCAGGTAATATTTCTAAAGAGCCTACAGGCAAACCAACCTCATCGATCGCTGACTGTAAAGCTTCGGCAATGACTGTATTGGAGTGGCTGGCTTCCGTGCCCCCTTTGAGAATTAAACTATTAGCACTTTTCAGGCACAAACCCGCTGCGATCGCTGCTAACTCCGGGAATGCCTCGTAAATTAAAGCTATTACTCCCAGGGGGATTTGTTGGCAATACACTTGACAGTGATCCGCCTGGTAAGAAGCGCTCATCACTTTGCCAATCGGATCGGGCATTTCTCCTAGTCGCTGGAGAATTTGCACCGTTGTTTGCACCCTTTCTGGCGTGAGTTTCAGCCACTCTACAATCAATTCGGGAATTGCCATCTCCCGACTAGCTTCTAAATCCAGAGTATTTGCTTCTAAAATGTCATTCTGCCGAGCTTTAAGTTCCCGCGCCATTGCCTGCAAAGCCGCAGCACGAACAGTCCCCTTAACCCCCGCCAATTCTAATGAGGCTTGGTAAGCGCGGCGAGCAGCACTTATCGAAGCTTGTGTAGAGGTAGAATCTTCGCTTGTCATTACGCTAACGTCTGTAAGCCAGCCAGACCATAAGCGCTGGCAGCATCGCTAGCAGCACCGCTACCATCGCCCAGAGAATGATATTTGTTCCAGGCGATCGCAGCGCCAAAGGCAGCCAAATCACCAAGGGTACCAATATCATCACCAAGGCCAACGGCAAGTAGTGCGCCTTCAAACCCGGATGCGCTCTGTTCCAATGGTGGCCACTCCAACGCCAAGCTTGCTTATAAGGATAGTTAGTCGAGAGCTGTTCAATTACATACCCGCTCTCATCCAATACAAAAATTTGCTGACAGCGATTGCATCCAAAGGCTTCTGTCAGCGCGATCGGTACCAAACGACCTCGCCGCCGGCAGGGGCAAGGGTAGTCACCATTTAAATCAATCTTTTGAGCTTTCTGAGATGGCACGAGCGATCGTAGAATCAAAAGCGTTTATGCAGAGACGATCTTAAAGATATCGAATATGATTCTATCATAAGCTTTCCTTCCTTCACCAAATGTTAAGGTTTAAGGGCAAAGCCTGTAAATAGAACTCCCAAGTTTACTTCCTAACTTAATTTATATCTTTCTAAGCGGGTGACGCGATTCGAACGCGCGACATTCACCTTGGCAAGGTGACGCTCTACCACTGAGCTACACCCGCATTGACTGCGGTAAATACAATAATCTCAAAATCAGCTTGGTTTGTCAAGTCTATTTTAGAAAATTTTTACGGCAATTTTGTTAGCGGTAGGCAAGACGGGGAGGTAGGGCAGTGCAAAGATTTGTGAAGCCACATTTCCCGCACCCTATTCTCAACCAGTCTTGCCGTTATTCCAAGATTTCCGGCGCAATTGCGCGGTTTCCAGCAACGGACAAAGTTTGAGCAGTAGTTGGAGCCGCAGTAAGTTGACTGTGGGAGTTCCCACCTTGACCGCTTCTATAAACTGCAAGAAATTTGTAAATCAAACTTAGCGGTTTATGTTTAGCCTAGATCAAGTGCTATAAGCTTCCTGATTGCTCAGGTTGGCCTGATCTTCCCAGTTAGAGACTGCCAAGATTTAGCAAAGGGCTTGAAATATTTGGTTTTTTTGACGATCAGTTTGTGCTAAGTGTTTCTGTGGTTTTCAGGCCAAGTAAGCTTTAGCAACCCGCACTAATCAAGCGTTTCTCAAGTTTATCACTATTGTTGCGATCGCGTCAAAATCTGAAAAAATCTAGATAATTCTAGATTTTTAGGCTACTGTTTTACACCCTTAATTTGACGCATCAAACTCGCCATTTCCAAAGCCGCCATCGCATAATCCCAGCCCTTATTGCTTTTAATTCCTGCCCGTTCCAGAGCTTGCTGCATCGTATCCGCCGTCACAATACCGAAAATTACCGGTACCCCAGTCTGAAAACTAGCAGCAGCAATACCCTTAGACACCTCAGCCGCCACAAAATCAAAATGAGGAGTTTGACCCCGAATCACAGCCCCCAGACAGATTACCGCATCGTAGCGGCGAGTAAGAGCCATTTGGTGAGCAACCATAGATACCTCAAAACTTCCTGGCACCCAAACATAATCCACCTGAGTACCGTGAGGATTCGGATCTACACCATGACGCTTTAAACAATCTTGAGCACCTTCCAACAGCTTGCTAGTAATCAAATCATTAAAGCGACCGATCGCAAATGCAAACTTAAAAGATTCTGTCTGAGTAAAATTCCCCTCAAAAACGGCCATGTCAGTAGTTATTAATTAATTGGTCAAGTGCGGAAGTAGAGACGGACAGAAGCGAGCAAGAGGGAAGAAACTGGTAAAGTGGGGGAATATCTCAAAACCGCGCCACAGTCTTCCTTCTTCCCTCTTCCTTCTTCCTTCGCTTGGCTCAAACCACCAAAAAGTTCAAAGCCGCCACCACAAGCACAAGGGCGATCCAGAGACCAGAACCAAGGTAAAGTAGGCTTTTAGATTGGTTCCAGTTTTGAGGAGAGGCATAGGCGACGGGTACGCCAACAACCATCACAAAGGACAACACAACCAAAGCCGTTAAAACAAGTTGAAACAAAATTGATAACAACATTTTTCTCCTTTTCGATACAAGAGTCCCTAAGTAGAAATACTCCAGGTGGTTTGCGCTAAATTTTGATTAGTTGCTCTGTGACAATCCCACGCCTGGAAGTTGTGGAACTGTTAGCTCAACTCTTTGCAAATATAGCCCTCAGTAGTAAGCTACCAGAAATTCGGTTCTCTCAGTTGGCGTTTTTGGATTTTGAGCGTGAAGTTAATTTTGTGCCACACTACAGCAGATTTTGACGCTCTTGGAGCCGCAGTCGGGCTTTGTGTGCTGCATCCTGGCAGCAGAATTGTCCTGACTGGAGGGTGTCATCCCACTGTCCGAGATTTTTTAGCTCTCCACCGAGATGAGTACCCGTTAATCGAACGTCGTTCGGTCAATCCGAAACTAATTCGTTCTATTGCCATAGTAGATACTACAGCTCGCGATCGCTTGGGAAAAGCTGCTGAGTGGCTAGATTTACCCCACCTACAAGAGATTACTGTCTACGACCATCACCTCAACATCCATCTGGACATCCCAGCTACAACTACCCACATAGAACCAGTAGGTGCTACTACCACTCTAATTGTAGAAAAGCTGCGTTTAGCGGAAAAGAGCGGGGGAGCCGGGGAGCGGGGGGGGGGGGGGGGGGGGGGGGGGGGGGGGGGGGGGGG
>NZ_JAQMUA010000266.1:0-10293 GCF_028330895.1 Kamptonema animale CS-326
CGCCTAGTCTCTGCGATTGCTTCGCTTCCCGCCACGCTTCGCTCGCGGCTTCGGCTTTTCGCAATGACGGATTATTACTAATAAAGGGGAGAATTAGTATTAGAAGTATTAGAATAATTTACCTTCCAGATAGTTTTTAGAGAATCAGCAGAATGAGGAAAGAGCGCTAGCTTACAGTTGCAAATTTTTCCTAACTGATTTCATTTACCAGGAAACTGTAAATAAATAATATAGAATGTAGTAGAGATAATTAAACTCTGCTCCTTCCTATGGCTGGTGCAGCGCTCCGCTATCAGTTCAGATTTTTAAGGCGAAGTTTTAAGGGAATAAACAACAATAAAACCCTATTAATCATGTTCATTCGTACTACGGCTCTCACTCCAGCAGAACTCAGGGCTGCGATCGTCCGCGAACCCTTAGTGGTTTCGCCTGATACAACGGTGATAGATGCGATCGCCCAGATGAGCGGGATGCGGGCTATCTGTGATACGGTCAGAAATGGGAATGGGCAACTCCATCTAGAAGCGCGATCGAGCTGCGTATTAGTGGCACAAGACGAGCAGTTGCTCGGTATTGTCACAGAGCGAGACATGGTGCGACTGAGCGCCCAGCAGCGTTCCTTAGAGCATTTGGCGATCGCGGAGGTGATGGCATCTCCAGTCGTCACCCTACGCGAGTCTGCCTTTACCGATATATTTTTAGCGATCGATCTGCTCCAGCAGCACCACATTCGCCATTTGCCCGTCACAGATGAGCAGGATCGGTTAGTGGGGATGATAACTCATGAAAGTCTGCGGCAAACCTCGCGCCCCGCAGACCTCTTAAGGTTGCGGCTGGTATCGGAAGTAATGACCAGTAAAGTCATTTGTGCCCCACCAGATAGTTCCATGCTGGCGATCGCTCAACTGATGGCAAACCACCGCGTCAGTTCCGTGATGATTGTGGAATCAAGTAGTAGCCCCACTGAACCTCTGCGAATACCGGTGGGAATTGTAACCGAGCGGGATATTGTACAATTTCAGGCCTTGGCCTTGAACCTGCAAACCAATCTAGCTCAGTCGGTAATGAGTACGCCGATTTTTGCTGTTAGAACCGACGATTCGCTCTGGACTGTGCAGCAGAAGATGGAGCAGCACTCAATCCGGCGGTTAGCAGTGACAGGGGAGCAGGGGGAGCTATTGGGCATCGTCACCCAGACCAGTTTACTGCAAGCCATCAACCCGCTAGAGATATACAAACTAGCGGAGATGTTGGAACAAAAAGTAGTGCGCCTAGAAACAGAGAAGGTGCAACTGCTGGAGAATCTCCTAGAGCAGCAAGTTGAAGCCCGCACAGCCGCTCTTAACACCAAGGTACAACGAGAGAAATTAGTAGCAGATCTCGCCGCGCAAATTAGATCCTCCCTGAGCCTGCAAACAATTTTGGATACAACCGTAGAGCAGGTGCGGCAAGTGCTCGGCTGCGAGCGCGTCAATATTTGGCAATTTGAAGCCGACTGGCAAACCATTGCCGTAGCAGAGTCTACCGACTCGTCCCTTTCTCTGCTCGGCGAACGGATCGACGATACCTGCTTTAAGCAAGAACAGGCTGAGATTTATCGCCAGGGACGGGTTCGCGTCGTAACGGATACCTCCACAACCGAAATGTCAGACTGTCATCGAGAGATGCTGATCCGCCTCCAGACACGAGCCAAAATTATCGTACCCCTGTTGTGTGGCGATGAGTTGTGGGGCTTGCTCAATGCCAGCGAAAGCCAACACGCCCGCGAGTGGCAACCAGAAGAAGTCGAACTGCTGCAAGCCTTATCATTGCATCTAGCGATCGCCCTTGGGCAAGCCACCACCCACCAAAAATTGCAGGAAGAACTGACGGAACGACAGCAAGCCGAAGCCCGCCTGCGAGAGAGCGAACAACGCTATGCTACCCTTGCTGCTGCGGCTCCAGTGGGGATTTTTCGCACCGACGATGCGGGGCTATGCACATATATCAACGATCGCTGCTTTGAGATCACCGGAATCGCACCAGAAACTCCCATTGGGATGGGATGGCAACAAGCGGTACACCCCGACGATCGCGATTGGGTCATCGCCGAATGGGAGCAATTCATCCAAGACCAACAGCCTTTTCAGCTCGAATATCGCTTTCAACGTCCCGACGGTGGAGTGACGTGGGTCTATGGGCAGTCCGTCGCCGAACGAGATGCCAATGGGGAAACGATCGGCTATTTGGGCACAGTTACAGATATTACCGATCGCAAACTTGCGGAAGCCCACCTCCAAGCAAGCGAAGAACGCTACGCCACCCTAGTCGAAGCAGCGCCAGTGGGGATTTTTCGCACCGATGCTGCGGGCAACTGCATCTATGTTAACGATCGTTGGTGTCAGATCAGCGGGCTTAACCCCAAAACCGCCGCTGGCAAAGGATGGCGACAAGGCCTACACCCTGACGATCGCGAGGCGATCGCCACTGAATGGCAGCAATCTATTCAGGAAGATCGTCCCTTCCAGCTCGAATACCGCTTTCAACGCTCCGACGGTGGGGTGACGTGGGTGTATGGGCAGTCTGTTGCCGAACTGGATGTAGAAGGGGAAGTAATTGGCTATGTAGGCACGGTGACAGATATTAGCGATCGCAAGCAAGTAGAAGTCGCCCTATCTCAACTAGCAGCTATTGTTGAGTCGTCTGCGGATGCCATCATCAGTAAGACTTTAGATGGCACGATCGTTAGCTGGAATAAAGGCGCAGAAAAACTATTTGGTTATCAGGCTCAGGAAGTTATTGGTCAATCGATACTCCTACTGATTCCCACTGCACTCAGAAATGAAGAATCATTCATTCTGGAAAAAATTCAGCAAGGAGAAGTCGTTCATCATTATGAAACTTTACGACAAAACAAAGAGGGAAAGTTAATTGATATTTCGTTAACAGTTTCTCCTATTAAAGATGCGACTGGAAAGATCGTTGGCGCATCAAAAATTGCTAGGGATATTAGCGATCGCAAACTTGCTGAAGCCGCCCTGATCCAGAGCGAAGCCCAAAGCCGAGCCTTAATTACTGCCATCCCCGACTTGATCATGCGGATCGATCGGGCAGGTATCTACCTTGAATTTGTCACCACATATTCTAACTTTCACGTACTGGGTAATTTGTCTGAGATCGTCGGCAGCCATGTGTCTGCCAGCCTGCCTCCCGAACAGGCACAAAAACGTATGGATTTTATCCAACGGGCGCTAGAAATGAATTCTATCCAGATTTACGAACAAGAACTCTACATTGAGGGCAAAAAACAAATCGAAGAAGTACGGATTGTCCCCTATAGCAAAGACGAAGTTTTAGCACTGGTACGAGATATTAGCGATCGCAAACAAGCCGAATTTGCCTTAGCAGCCAGCGAAGCCCGGAGTCGTGCCGTTTTAGCCGCCATTCCAGATCTCATGCTTCGGGTTGGAGCCGATCTGGTTTACCGCGAGCTCGTTAGTCCATATCGTGAGATTGCTATATTCCCTCAAGATTTTGAGATCGCGGGTCGGTCGATCGCTGAAGTATTGCCCACAGACTTGGCAAAACAACAGATTCACCAGTTGCAGCAGGCTTTGCAGACAGGGGAATTGCAAATCTACGAACAACAAGTCCAAGTGGGCGATCGCATCCAATATGAAGAAATCCGCATCATCAAGAGCGGCGACGATGAAGCCCTGTTTATGATTCGAGACATTAGCGATCGCAAACTTACCGAAGCCGCCCTGATCCAGAGCGAAGCCCAAAGCCGAGCCATATTAGCAGCAATTCCGGATTTCATGTTTCGCACTGATGCCAATGGTATCTATCAGGGGGGCGTGACACCCAATCGCGAGATCGACTTTCTCCCCGTAGATTTAGATACTGCTGGTTTAGCAATGGTGGACATCATGCCACCAGAAATTGCAGCCCGACATCTACACTACCTAAACCAAGCCTTACAGACAGGAGAGTTACAAGTTTACGAACAACAGGTACAGATTGGCGATCGCTTCCAAGATGAAGAAGTCAGAGTGGTCAAGAGCGGCGAAGATGAAGCCCTGTTTATGATTCGAGATATTAGCGATCGCAAACAGGCCGAGCGACAACTGCACCAACTCAACCAACAGCTAGAAGCCAAAGTCGCAGAACGCACCCAAGAGCTTTGGCAAGTCAACAGCCTGCAACGCGCTATCCTCGATGGTGCTGATTATTCCATCATCTCCACTGACCCCAATGGCATTATTCAGACCTTTAATGCTGGTGCTGAAAGGATGCTGGGTTACAGTGCCGCCGAAATGGTAGGCAAAGTCACCCCCGCAGGCCTCCACGATATCAACGAAGTCATCGATCGGGCAGCTTTGCTCTCTATTGAACTGGGGCAAAATATTCCTCCTGGCTTTGAGGTGTTTGTTGCCAAAGCCCGCCGAGGTATTGTCAGCGAAGAAGAATGGAGCTATATCCGCAAGGATGGGTATCGATTTCCTGTGTGGCTATCCATCACCGCCCTCAAAGATGTCAATCAGCAAATTATCGGCTTTTTAGGCATCGCCAAAGATATTAGCGATCGCAAACGAGCCGAAGCAGAACTACAAAAATTATCAGATCGTCTGGCATTGTCCCTCAAATCTGGGGCGATCGGTTGTTGGGAATGGGACATTGAACAGAACACCATCCTTGGGGATGAGCGGATGCACGAACTATTTAGGCTCGCAGAATCCTCTAATTCGCCTGTAGCCTACGAAATTTGGGCAAATAGGGTACATCCTGATGACCGCATCTCCATGGAAACATTGCTTCACCAAGCTGTCTTGAGACAGGCAGAATACGATACCGAGTATCGAATCGTCGATCCTGATGGCAGCATCCACTTTATTAAAGCCAATGGCGTGGTAATTCGAGATGCCCAAGGCAATCCCCATAGTATGTTTGGGATCAACTTTGATATTAGCGATCGCAAAGAAGCTGAACTCGAACGGCAAAAACTATCGGAACGTCTGGCCTTGTCCCTCAAATCTGCGGCGATTGGCTGTTGGGAATGGGACATTGTACAAAACGCCATCCTTTGGGATGAACGGATGTACGAACTCTATGGAGTCACGAAATCATCTGATTCCCCTGTGGTCTACGAAATTTGGGCAAACGGGCTGCATCCCGATGACCGCCTCTTCAACGAAACATTAATCCAGCAAGCCGTCTTAGGAGAGGCTGAATTTGATACTGAATTTCGAGTCGTGCATCCCGATGGCAGCATCCACTTTATTAAAGCTTATGGAGTGGTAGCACGAGATGCCCAAGGTAATCCTCAGAGCATGATTGGGGTTAACTTTGATATTAGCGATCGCAAACAAGCAGAAATCGAACGACAACAGTTAATTCAAGAACTCTCCGCTTTCAAACTCGCCCTCGATCATTCCGCTATTGTCGCCATTACCGATATAAAAGGAGTGATTACCTACGTTAACGATCGCTTCTGCGAAATTTCTGGCTACTCTCGCGATGAACTGCTCGGTCACACCCATGCCATGGTCAACTCTGGCTACCATTCCCCCGCTTTTTTCCAAGACCTGTGGGGCATCATTTCCAGCGGTCAAATTTGGCGCGGTGAAGTTTGCAATCGCACCAAAAACGGTGGTCTGTACTGGGTTGCTAGCACCATCGTCCCCTTTTTGGACGAAGGCGGACGACCTTTTCAGTATCTCGCTATTCGCTTCGACATTACCGCCCGCAAATTGGCGGAAGAAACGCTCCAGCAGGAAAATATTTTCCGTCAACAAATTGTAGAAAACATGGCAGAAGGGCTGTGCGTTTTCCATGAAATTGAGGAATTTCCCTTTATCCGCTTCACAGTCTGGAATCAGCAAATGCAAGCGATTACGGGTTACACCTTAGAAGAAATTAACCGTCTGGGATGGTACCAAACCTTATACCTGAATCCAGAAGCTCAAGAAGTGGCGATCGCTTGCCTGCTACAGATGCGAGAAGGGCAAAGCATCACCGCCCAGGAAAGGGAAATCCAGCGTCAAGATGGACAAAAACGCACTATCTCCATTTCCACGTCTGTTCTATCCAGCAAGGACGAACAGAATTATACACTCGCTCTGATTCAAGACATTACCGATCGCAAACAGACAGAGCAGGCTATGACTCAGCAACTAGCAGCCATTGAAGCAGCGATCGATGGCATTGGGATTATGCAAGGAGAGAGCTACCTCTATTTGAATCAAGCCCATCTAGAACTATTTGGCTACAAACAGCCTGAAGAACTCGTAGGCAAAACCTGGAAAGGTTTGTATTCCCCAGAGGAGTTAGAACGGTTTGAGCGGGAAGTCTTTCCCATGCTGGAACGCGATCGCGCTTGGCAAGGAGAGGCGATCGCCACCCGCAAAGATGGTTCTACTTTTGCTGAAGGGCTATCACTCACCCTCACTGACGATGGATTATTGATTTGTGTCTGTCGCGATATTAGCGATCGCAAACAAATAGAATCCCAATTAGCAGAGAGTGAAGCTAAATTCCGGCGATTGGTAGAAGACGGCAACGATGTAATTTGGTCATGTCAAACCGATGGCACACTTGTTTACCTCTCACCGCAATTCAAGACTATTTTTGGCTGGGATGAGAGTGAATGGATTGGAAAGCCATTTATAGATCTCGTGCATCCAGAAGATCGCCATTTAGTGGCTAGCGATCATAGGCAGAATCTCCAACTTGGTAAAAAGTCAAGTAATTCTGAGTTCCGACATCGCCACCGAGATGGCAATTATGTCTGGGTGAGAACCAGTGCCACACCCGTGCTTGATGCTGAAGGGGCATTAGTTAGTATCCAGGGAATTTTATCGGATATCAGCGATCGCAAACAAACTGAACTCGCCCTGCAAAGCAGTGAAATTCGCTTCCGCCGAGTCTTTGATTCGAGTGTAGTCGGCATGGTATTTGCCGATTTCCAAGGACACATTATCGATGCCAACGATCGCTTCTTACAAATGGTTGGCTACACCAAAGAGGAACTTGATGCGGGAACGATCCATTGGGATGCAATGACCCCACCCAAATATGTCCCCGCTGATATTGCTGCAATGGAATACCTGATGGAGCATGGTGCGATCGCTCCTTGGGAAAAAGAATACTACCGTAAGGATGGTAGCCGGATTTCTGTTCTGATCGGAGCCGCACTCCTTCCCGGTTCAGAGGATCAAACCATTTGTGTATTAGTAGATATCAGCGATCGCAAACAGGCTGAGAAGGCTTTGCAGGAATCGCAGCAGTTTTTGCAAACGGTACTCGATACAATCCCCCTGCCCTTATTTTGGAAAAATCGAGATTCTGTCTTTTTAGGATGCAATCATCAGTTAGCTAAAAGCCTAAACTTGACTTTGACCACCGAGATTATTGGTAAAACTGATTTCGATCTTTCACCAATAGAAGCCCAGGCGATCGCCTATCGTGCCAGCGATCGGCGCGTGATGGAATCTGGTGAAGGTGATTTAGGGATCGAAGAAACCTTGATCCTACCCAGTGGCGAACAAAGATTGATTGAAACCCACAAAGCCCCCCTGCTCGACTGGGCAGATAATGTTATTGGTGTGGTAGGGATGTTTCAAGATATCACCGATCGCAAACAAGCCGAGCAAATTATTCAACAACAGGCCCAGCGAGAAACGCTACTACGAGAAATAACTGGGCGAATCCGAAAATCCCTAGATTTACAGACTATTTTTGAGACTGCTACTGAGGAAATTCGTCGATTTTTGCAAGCAGATCGAGTTGGCATTTTCAAGTTTAATCGTGATTCTGGCTTCAATGATGGTGAGTTCGTCTCTGAATCTGTAGACCCAGAATTTATGTCAGTCCTAAAAATCAGAGTTCACGATCGCTGTTTCGGCGAACAGTTTTCCGAACTATATCAACAAGGGCGAATTCAAGCTACCGATGATATTCAGAATGCCACTTTATCAGATTGCCACAAGGATATTTTATCACAGTTTCAGGTACGGGCAAACTTGATCCTGCCCTTGCTGGGCGGAAAAGAATTATGGGGCTTACTCTGCATTCACCAATGTTCAAGTCCGCGACATTGGCAACCGACGGAAATTAACTTTATTCAGGAAATTACCAACCAGTTAGCGATCGCCATTCAGCAAGCTGACCTCTACGAACAAGTGCAATCGGAATTAGTCATCCGCCAACAAGCAGAAGAAGCGATCGCTTTACAATTACAAAGGCAGCGAACTTTAGGAGAGATCGTCCAGCAAATTCGCGAATCATTGGATATTAAGCAAATTTTGGCGACTGTGACCCAGCAAGTCAAAGAAATCTTGGGAGGCGATCGCGCTATTGTGTTCCGGGTATTTGGCGATGGCAGAGGTCGAATTGTCGAAGAAGCTGTATCTAGTGAGTTGCCGATACTCAAAGATCGCCACTGGGATAATGAAGTCTGGTCTCCAGAAATCCTGGAATGCTACTGGCAAGGCAAACCCCGCATCGTCCCCGATGTGATGACCGATATCTGGACAAATTGCTTGGTAGAATACTCCCTCGCAGGTCAAATTCAGTCCAAAATCGTTGCACCTATCCTGCAAGAAGTACGCAGTAGCGAAAACAACCGCTGGATTTCTCCTGGGGAAACTAACAAGCTTTGGGGGGTGTTAGTCGTTCATGCTTGCGGAGAAAAACGAGTATGGCAAGAGTCAGAAGCGCAACTCTTACAACAAATTGCTAACCAGTTAGCGATCGCTATTCAGCAAGCTAGTTTATTTGAGCAGTTGCAGCAAGAACTGATCGAAAGACAACAAGCCCAACAGCAAATCACCGAGCGCAACCAACAACTCGCCATATCTAACGAAGAACTTGCCCGCGCCACCCGCCTCAAAGACGAGTTTCTTGCCAACATGAGCCACGAACTTCGCACTCCTCTGAACGCGATTTTGGGTATGACTGAAGGGCTACAAGAGGGAGTTTTTGGCATCGTCAACGACCCCCAAATCAAAGCTTTAGAAACTATTGAGCGCAGTGGCACTCACTTGTTAGAGTTAATCAACGACATTTTAGATGTCGCCAAAATTGAATCCGGTCAAATGGAACTGGAATATACCTCAGTTTCCATCAGTCGTCTTTGTCAATCCAGTCTGGCATTTATCAAACAACAAGCTCTGAAAAAACGCCTTCAGCTAGAGATTAAACTACCAGCCAATGTACCCGACTTATTAATTGATGAACGCCGCATCCGCCAAGTATTAATTAACCTGCTCAATAACGCCGTCAAATTCACCCCAGAGGGAGGACGCATCACCCTAGAAGTTAGTCATCAAAGGCGGGCAACAGTTCTAGCCGCCTTCCCACTCAAGGGGATAACTAAAGTCAGGGTATATCAGACCCCATTCGAGCAGGAATTGGGTCTAAAATCCCAGGAACAGGGGTTGGAGATCAAGGATTATCTGCGAATTGCCATCATAGATACAGGCATCGGCATTGCCCCAGAAAATATCAACAAACTGTTCCAGCCTTTTATCCAAATCGATAGCGCCCTTAACCGCCAATATGATGGGACAGGCTTGGGGCTTGCCTTGGTCAAACGGATTGTGGAACTGCACGGTGGGCAGGTGGGGCTAACAAGTAAGGTGGGGTCTGGAAGTTGCTTTACAATCGACCTTCCCAGCACTGCCGGTGCGCTATTCTCTGCTGACCCATCCTCTGCTGAGCTATCCTCTTTTGAGGGAGAATCCCAGAGCTCATCTTCCCTCAAACCCAACGAAGCCCAACAGAAAGCATCGCCTTTAATTTTGCTAGCAGAGGATAACGAAGCTAATATCAGTACAGTTTCCAGTTACCTGAAAGCTAAAGGCTATCGCATTGTCTTAGCAAAAAATGGAGAGGAAGCGATCGCCTTGGCTAAGTCGGAAAACCCTAATCTAATTCTTATGGACATTCAAATGCCGGGGATGGATGGTCTAGAAGCTATGCAGCAAATCCGTCTCGATCCTAGCTTGGTGAAGGTGCCGATAATAGCACTGACGGCCTTAGCGATGAGTAGCGATCGCGATCGTTGTCTGGCTGCGGGGGCCAATGATTACATTAGCAAACCCGTTAAGTTGAAGCAATTGGCAGCTACTATTCAACAACTTTTAGCTCCTCAATAACGATCCTCCGATCGTAGGGGTTAGTTGTTAGTTATAGCGATCGCCACAACGCTTAGGACACTAGCTTATTGCCCAAACTATTGACTCTCTTCCCCTTCTTTCCCATCCTCCCCATCTCCCCCTCTTCCCCTCTTCCCCTAGCCCCTAGCCCCTAGCC
>NZ_JAQMUA010000267.1:0-3700 GCF_028330895.1 Kamptonema animale CS-326
ATGTAGGGGCGAAGCATTCGGGCGATAAATTTCTGCTATAAACCAAGGTTTTGTGTCCGAATGCTTCGCCCCCCAGGGTTTGAAAACACGCCCTAGCCCCTAGTCCCTCGCCCCTTCTTTGGTAATTGCGCTCGCACCTTCCTACTGCCATTATTCCCTTAACCCTGTCTCTCGCAAAAGAGTATCTGCCCAAATAACATCCTCATCTGACAGGGGCGGTACAAGATCGCCATTATAATCTATAGTAAAATCATATCCAGCTCGGTCATATACTGTATTTAACAGAACTTGCAAATCTACAATTGGCTCCTCATCTTCCGAACGTAAAGGCAAAGGAAAAGTAGGAATTGCATCTGACAGATTAAATAAATATAAATCCGCCATCGGACGTTGATTTCCCCGACTCACCAGAATCCGATAACTAGCTTCAATATCATTATTAAAAACCGGAAGAGCTTCCCAACCGCGCAATAAATCAATCTCCACCAAATGGGTGCGACTTCCGAACACCTTTTCCCGCTTCTCCTCATACATTTCGCGTCCTTTGCCACGTCTTTTATTGGCAGGTGAAAGCACCTCAATTACTGTCACCACCTCCTTAGTTGCTAAATCTATAACCTCTAAATAACTTTCTCTAACCTCTTCAGGCATAGGTACTGCTACCTTCAATGGTGTAGCAGTTGGGGCGAGTAGGGCGACATTAGAATTAATCGGGTTAGTTTGCGTTTGTCTGCGTTGTATAGAGACATCGGGAATACCAACCAATAAAGAGTTTTCACCATTGATTTCATAAATCCGCTTCTCAATAGCGACGCGATATTTAGGACGCAACTGGGGAACTAATAACTCTTGAATAATAGCAATCAGCAAGTGATGAACCTCTGGCCAAAAATCAATACTTTCTAAATATGGATTCATTCCTGGGAATGGATTAGGCATAGATTTAACTCCTATTAATTGACTTATTTTTATTAGACTCTCAATCCTTTTTCTCGCTATAAAGCATTCGCCCAAATAACATCCTCATCTGACAGTGGTGGCACAAGCTCGCCATTATAATCTATTCTAAAATCATAAGCTGCGCGGTCATAAACTCCATTGAGTAAAGCTTGTAAATCTACAATAGGTTCTACATCACCTGAACGTAAAGGTAGCGGAAATGAAGAAATTGGATTTGCCAAATTAAAAAGATATAAATCCGCCATTGGGCGTTGATTTCCCCGACTGACCAAAATTCGATAATTAGCCTCGCTATCGTTACCAAAAACTGGGAGAGGTTGCCAATTACGTAGTAAATCAATCTCAACTAAATGGGTGCGAGTCGCAAGTATTTTTTCACGCTTTTCCTCATACATTTCCCGTCCTTTGCCACGTCTTTTATTGGCAGGTGAAAGTACCTCAATTACTGTCACAACTTCCTTGGTAGCTATATCTATTACTTGTAAATAGCCTTCCCTAAATTCTATAGGCATAGGCACTCTCACTCTTAAAGATTTAGCAGGGGGTGCTGCAACGGCGACATTAGAATTCGTAGAGTTTGTTTGATTTGATGAAGGTTGGACAATGACATCAGGAATACCGACTAACAGAGACTCTTCCCCGTTAATTTCATAAATTCGCTTTTCAATATCCACTCTATATTTGGGAAGCAATTTCGGGACTAAAGACTCCAAAATTATACTAATCAGCAAGTGATGTACTTGAGGCCAAAGATTAGGATTTTCTAAGTATGGATTCATCCCTGGAAACGGATTAGGCATAGATTTCACTCCTATTTATTCACGGGCAATTAATTGATAAGTAGAGTGAGTTAACCCACTCTACTTACTATTTTCTAAAAATTGCTGAAACTCAAAATCGCCGACTTCAATCTATTAATTGCCTCATCAACAGAAATCATTCCCAACTCCCCAGAAGCACGAGTGCGAATACTCAAGCTATTTGACTCAACCTCCTTTGCACCCACAATACCCATCACCGGAATTTTATCCTTCTCAGCATTGCGAATTAACTTACCCAAACGCTCGCTACTCGCATCCGCCTCAGCTCGAATTCCTAATATCCGCATCTTCGCCGCTACCTCTTGAGCAAAGGGTAAAAAGTCATTACTAACTGGCAATAAACGAGCTTGAATTGGTGCTAACCACACGGGGAAATCCCCCGCATATTCCTCAATTAAAATCCCAATTAACCTCTCTAAAGAACCAAAAGGAGCACGGTGAATCATTACCGGACGTTTGCGAGTTCCGTCCTCAGCGACATATTCTAAATCGAAGCGTTCAGGCAAGTTATAATCTACCTGTACAGTCCCTAATTGCCACTCGCGATCGAGAGCATCGCTGAAAATGAAATCGAGTTTGGGGCCATAAAAAGCCGCTTCCCCAATTCCTTCAAAATAATTCATTCCCAAGGTTTCGACAGCGCGGCGAATAGCGCCTTGAGATTGCTCCCAAACTTCATCGGAACCCATGTATTTATCCGAAGTTGGATCGCGGAAACTTAGTCTGGCTTTGAAGTTCTTTAATTGCAGACTCTTAAAGACTGATAGGATTAAATCCACCACGCTCAAAAATTCAGCATCCAACTGTTCCGGCGTGACAAATAAGTGGGAATCATCCACAGTAAAGCCGCGAACTCTGGTTAATCCTCCTAGTTCTCCCGATTGTTCGTAGCGGTAAACTGTGCCGAATTCTGCTAACCGCATGGGTAATTCCCGATAAGAACGTAATTCGCTCTTATATATTTGAATGTGGAAAGGACAATTCATCGGTTTAAGAACAAAACCTTGTTCTGCTTTGGCCGATTCTTCATCCTCTGCCATCATCGGAAACATATCTTCTTTATATTTCTGCCAGTGACCAGAGGTTTTGAATAAATCTACTCTGCCAATGTGAGGAGTGACAACGGGTAAATATCCACGTTTAACCTGTTCTTGTTTGAGGAAATCTTCTAAAATACTCCGCAAAATTGTTCCCTTCGGTGTCCACAAAGGCAAGCCTGGCCCGACGACATCGGCAAAAATAAACAATCCTAATTCTTTGCCTAGTTTACGATGATCGCGCCTGAGTGCTTCTTCTTTTCGGCGCTGATATTCTTGTAATTGTTCGGGATTTTCCCAAGCAGTTCCGTAAATGCGTTGCAATTGAGCTTTGGTTTCATCTCCGCGCCAATAAGCACCGGCAACGCTTTCTAATTCGATGGCTTTTGGGTTTAATTCGCTGGTATTTTCTAAGTGGGGGCCGGCACATAAATCCCACCATTCATCACCCAAATGGTAGATGGTAATCGGTTCCGTCAGACCTTCTAAAATTTCCAGTTTGTAAGGCTCGTTAATTTCTTTAATTCGGCGTTCGGCTTCTTCCCGGCTGACTTCTTCTCGAATTAGAGGCAATTTACGATTGATGATTTTGATCATCTCTTTTTTGATGGATTTCAAATCTTTTTCTGTAAATGCCTCTGGGATGTCAAAGTCATAGTAAAATCCGTTTTCAATCCAAGGGCCGATTGTTACTAAGGCTTTGGGAAATAGCTTTTGCACGGCCATTGCCATGACGTGAGAGGTGGTGTGGCGAATTTTTTTCAGGGGTTCTGACTCGCTGGTGCGAGGAAGGTGGATTTTAGCGGGCTGTTCGGGTGCGGAAAGGGATTCTGGGCTAGACATCGGCTGCTGAACCATTGGAGGATTACTACAAATTGGGAC
>NZ_JAQMUA010000268.1:0-9448 GCF_028330895.1 Kamptonema animale CS-326
GATTAACTTTAGCTATGAATTAAATAATCGAAGTAAAGCAGGGCTTATTATGTGAGGAAGATGGGCCTCTTCTTCATTTCTCACCCCCCTGCTTTTTATAACTTTTTCAGCAAGCCCTACTTAAAGTGACATCATCGGGAGCGCCCACAAAGCAAGTTTCTGGGCTAAATCCCTGCGTTTAGACCAAAATACAACGCCAGGTATTGAACCACAGCTTCTTCATGACCTTGGAGTTCAGGAAAATAGGTCGCGATCGCACTTCGCACCGCATCCGCAAAAGTCACAAAGTCCTGAGTCTTAGTCTGCACAAAAGGTTCAAGCTTCTTGATTAACTCCCAATTACTCTCAATATTAGCCGCCCGAATCGCCTTTTCAAGGGGAGGCGCATTTGGGGCCGCAATCTCCGGTAAAATGCGACTGACAAAGGTGACACGGTGAAACACCCGCCAACAGGAGGGCTTTTTCTCACCTTGGTTGGCTTGACGCAGCGCGATCGCATTAGGATCGCTACTTTGTTCCAACCAAATCGGGTCTACCACTTTCCCAAAAAAGTCCTCAAAGTTTTCCGTTGTCGGTTCAAAATAGAAGGTCATAAAGCGGTACGCATCCACTTTCCCCGGTTGTTTAATCGGATTTCCCTGGGAATCGTAAACTCCCAGTTCTTCAGGATGGTACAGTCCGTAATACTTCGCTTTCAGAGCTTCCGTATTGGCATAAAGTTGAATATCCCGCTCGACATCCACTTCCACTTCCAACGCAAAAGACTTCTCTGTATCCCGTCCCTTCGTTTTTGTCGTCGCCAAATGACCGCCAAACATGGCATCCAATTCAAAGCCAACGGATAACATACCGACGCTCAGCGAAAAATCTAATCCACCGCCAGCCATACCTTGGAAGGAATAGAAACCCGTTGTCGTTTCTGTGGTAGCTTCCATCACGTCCGCAGACTCAGAGAAAAAGCCTCCATCCGCAGTCCAAACATAGGTATTCACCAAATTCCGAGTCGCTATCTGTTTCCCGCGCAGTTCTTCCAAAGAACCCTCTGCTTGATAGCTCACATTCTGGAAAGTCGAATACTGATCGTAATAGGTCGCTAACTCCTGCCGTTGTCGCTCAATACGTTTTTTGAGACTATAGGCTTCAATAGGCTTAAAGTAACTCCATTGTCCATAATTCGCCGCATTGGGATAGTGCGGATCGACTTGCACGCTGCCATCTTCCTTCAAGCCAACTTTCCCATCCAGAGTTCCCTGTTTTGTATAATTAGGATTAAGCGGGAAGGTAATAATATTCCAATCTTTGGGGATATCTGGATTGGGTAAGAACCGATAGGATACCAAGGCATTATTATGGGCCAACCGGAGGGCAAACACATCCATTGTATCCGACTGGACTAAGGCTAACCCCACATTCGCAGGAATATAGCGACGACCCACATAGGAGTTAATTTCTGAGCCAATTTTCTCCCAAGCTCCCCAGGTTTGCAAACGGCTTACTTTGGTTGTGTTATAGCCATAACTTACACTGGCTTCAGCGATCGTGCCTTGAGAAGAACTAAAAGCCGTTTTTAACCGTGCGCCTCCCTCCAGTTCCAGAACCTTTTTCTCGACACCCAAACCCACACTGACTTCATCCGATAAACCCACAGAGGCTTGCATCTCAATGGACATATCAAAACCACTTTCTTTAGAAGACGAGTAAACATACTGGACGCTATCTGACTCGACTAATTGAATCGCCGTGCCATCGTAGGGGTCCATATCCACACTTGCTCCCGTAAGGTTTTCACTAGGTACAGGGGGTGCGCCTTCAATGTAGCCAATAATTTGGGGATCTGCTTGCACTTGTCCGATCCATTCAGTAATCAAATTCCCCACTTTATAGCCCGTCAACAAGTGCCATTGACCATTTTTGATATAGCTATAACAGCGTTTTTGAATGCCGATTAAATTGCCATCAATGTCGTACTGTAAGTCTGAATATTCTTGCACCCCTGGGCTGCAATGAATCGTATCGTGGAACTGAGTTTTCACCCCGGCTAGGGCAGAACGAATAATAGCTGTATCTTCGCTAATCGGAGCTGTAGACAAAACAGACATTGGTTTAGCATCGTTCAAACCCAGGGTTAAATGATTCCCAATCAAGGATTGATCTAATAGGTCGGTCTGACTTTCTAGATCGAAAGTGTAATTAGCAATCAAGTCTTGTTTTTCCCCTTTAATGCGGCTAAACAAATTGTCTTGAATTTGTTCTTGGGTGCGGGCAATTTTCCAGATGCGAACTTCTTCCATCGTTCCCGCAAATGGTTCTAAACAACTGCTACTTTTTACCGCATGATTGACGGGAATTCCATACTGTTCGCCTAGCCATTTTTCTACCTTTTGTCGTTCCGCTTCTGAGAGGACGCGATCCCAAATCAAAATGGCAGCAATATCAGCATCGCTCACTTCACCCGATAATCCACCTTTACACAAGCCCAACTTACCAGGAGCCGTGCTACCCCCGCTGTTCCCTTTAGAAACTCCATCCACATACCAGTTGGGGCTAGTTCCTTCGAGGGTGACTGTACTAATGGTAAAGGTATTTAGAGTTGCGGTATAGGCACTTCCGACCCAACCTTCCAGATAACAGCCATTGTTACCGCCGTGTTTCCCAACCAACCAGTTATTATCACGGCTTGTGAGAGTACGACCTTTAGTATTGCCATAGTAGCGGTCTACAATAATGGCGGTAAAAGGCTTTTGCAGGTTCAGGGTGTCGGGGAAAGTCATGCCACAACTGCTGTCAAAGCGCATGACTTTGAAGTTTTTGCCGTTATAGTTGCTGACGGCAAAAACGTTGGGCATGGCACTGTTAGAGGCTTTACTAGCGTGGTTGCCACGACTAGATAAATCATCCCAGCGATCGCCTACTTTATAACTATCCCCAGTGAGATACACCAGTAAGCCATTGGTGGGCACAGGACTGCCTGTATTTTGAGCAATTCCCCCTAATGTGAATTGTTTTTCACCCCAACTGACTTGAGGGGTAAAGGTTTCCATTGGCACGGGAATCCCATTTTGATAAAGGGTTAAACTAGAGCCTTGAGGGTCGGGATTTTTAACCCATTGGGCGGCAATAATCACCGCATGGTTTTCGGCTTTCGAGTCGGAGGCAATGTTGCCTTCATTTTCTTCTAAACGCCACCAAGCCACTAGCCCTTTTTCTTGACCATTAATCTTGGTTCCTAAATTGGCTAGAGCTACTACAGTATTCCAGAGGCGAATCTCACTAATCACCCCTTGTAAGTAATTGGGTTGTGAACCTTGATAGGTTTTCCCGATTTCCAATTTTTGGGAATTGCGGTCTAAGTCTGCCCCTTTATAAATTTCATACCCTGCCACTTTTTGATTGATATAAAAGCGAATATCTGCCCATTGATTGACGATTACATTAGGGAGATCGGCAGTTCCTTGATTTTTGACTTCCGTTTGATGTTGGCGGGTGACAGCGATTTTATAGAACTGTCCCACTTGTAACGCTTCACTGGATTTATAGATGTAGCTTTTTCCCTGTTTGTCTTCAAAGGCAAAGGCAATTTTGCCATCGGTGTCAATATAAAGGGAATAAGGCACATTTCGATCCGTGCCATCTCCCAATTTGCCTTTTGTCAAGATGCCTTGACGTTGACTCAATGTGTCAACCCGTAAGAAGGTTTCTAGCGTTAAATCTCGGTCTAAATCTAAGGTGGGATTGTGGTCGCATTCTAAGAAGCCCTTGCCCTTAAATTGCAAGGCGTAAGATTGGTTATATACGGCGGACAAATGATGCCATTGCGCCATAGGAGCAGCTTCTTTGGATTTTTGGAACAGGTTGCCAACGCCTGCAAAGCTATAAATTTGGCTTTCTTGAATCACGGAAGCAACGAGAGCTGGTTGCCCAAAAATGGTGCCATTATAACCATTGGGAGAGTAGTCTTTAGCGATTCCTCCTGTAAATTGCCAATAGCCCATTAAACCTGCTTCATTGCCTACGAGTCGGCGATTCATGCCGCTTTGAATCTCTGCTTCAGAAAGCGCTTTATTCCAAATCTGAACTTCATCTAAACTCCCGTTATAATAATAACCGCCCTGAGCAAAAGACCCTAAGCGGAATCGTGTTGCTTTCGTTAGGGTTATGGTTTTACCTGTTCCACTGTGCCATAACTTCCCATTGAGATAAATTTTCATCTCTCCGGTAGCAGCATTTTTGGTGAATGCCCAATGAGACCAAACCCCTTTGAACTCAGAGGCTTGGGCAGCTTTTTCAATCCGGTCATAAATACCGCCACTGCCGCCACAGTCAAAATAGATGTTGCTATTGTCCCAAGGAAAGTGAATATTGAGCACTCTTACGTTGTTAGCATCTAAGGCTTCAAGTACAGAGTTTTGATTGGGCAGTTTTGAGCCGCCTAATGCCCAAAAACTAATGGTAATTTCGTTCCCTATAGGGATGCTGGCGGGCGGAAGTTCGATATAGTCATCTACGCCATCAAATTGGAGGGCTGAGATGCAATTGCTACTCTTGGATTGAATCCCTAATGTATATTGGGACTGAGCAGAATTGTGATGAATTACGCGACAGCTTTCTGCTAATTGTGCGGGACGAACCCACGTTTCTAGGGTTAAATCCCCTTTGGCATCGAATTGAGGGAGTTTAGCTAGCTCTCCAAGTCCCACATAGTCATCTTTGCCATCAAAGGACAAGGCGCGACCGGGTGATTCTGCCACCCATTGACAGGAACGGGTGGTTTCGCTGTCGGTGACGGTGCTATTGACCACATTTCCGCTACTACTGCCGGGTTGGAAGAAGAATTGCAGGGAACCGGTACTGAGGGAGTTGCTAGTACGGTTGTTTGTCGTCCATGCGTCGTAGTCGTAGGGGATGAGATAGATGGCAGTGTCTGCGGGGACGCTGAGGTTGGCAGGGGTGATGGGAATGCTATCTTCTGTGGCACTCGTGTCTTCACTGACAACGACTTTCCGATTTCCTATGGAGAGAATAGAACCTTGGGGGAGCGTTTGTTTGGCTTTTTGGCTCAACATCAAACTGTTGATGGGTTTACCAATGGCAGGTTCTCCCAGTTTGCCAATAAAGATGGGCTGACTTGCTCCCCCATTGAGGACGCTGCTAAATTGTTGGACTTCTCGCGGTAGATTGCGCCAAGTTTCTTCGAGTCCGGTGGCTTGGTTGGTAATCTTGAGGGTGCAGGTTTCGGGGGTGGCACTGTCGGTAATGGTGAAGGTGGCGCGATCGCACTCAGGTTCTGCCGAGCGAGCTGTTGCACTCAGTTTACCGATTTCTACGTCTAATAAATACCGTGCTTTGGTGGTATTGGTATCATAATAGGTAACAAAAAATTGATCGTCCAATCCTCGGAAATACAAGGCTACTTTCCCGGTCGCACTATTGACCAGTAAGGGAGTATCTTTGGTATAAGCAAAGTTGAGTAAGCCCCCAGCTACAGTCAGGCCGCAAGGGTCTGTATGCAGCAAGGACATGGGCAGGGCAATTTCCCCTTGAATGCCAGAGCGCAATAATTCTAACTCGGTTTCTTTATTTTCCAGTTGAATTTTTTGCAGGGCTAACTGACTTTCTTTTTCCTTGAGTTTGTCGCGATCGGTGTAGAGTTTATTTAACTCATTAATCGTGTTGGTTAATTCAGTTTGTTTGTTCCGTAAGTTATTTTCGACATCTGTAATCTTGGAGGTTGCTCGCTCAGTTTTAGTAAAAGTGAAAACTCCTGTTTGCATAGGAGCGCTCAGGTTAGCCTGAATCGAGAAATTATAGTTATTGCCGCTACTCTTAGTAAGAGACAACATTCCCGCTACCCTTTCCCACCAATCATCTACCTTAAAAGAACCATCATAAATTAAGCCGCGTGAGCGATCGCTACTCCAGAAACTCGGTGCCTTTGTGGTTAAATGGTTAGATGGGCAAAGTCTTGTAGAACCCTGATAGCCACCCAAAAAAGTCCAATATTGACCATCATTATTATCATTTCTCGGCTGGTGCGATAAACTTCCATTGCCGTCTGCTGTCCAGTAGTTGCCATTGCCGTTCACCTGAATCCGACAAAAATAATTAAACATATCCTGTTTCTTATTATTTAAGTCGTCCGTTAATGACTTAACTTCTGCTTCTAACCTTGCCTTTTGTGCCTCCAAGATAATAATTCTTTGAGTGGCTGTTTTCAAGGCAGCAATCTCAATTTCCAACTGATTAATACTAGCCTTTAAAGTGGCAATGTCTTCCTGTAAACGGCTAACGGCATCTAAATCTTGGTTTGCTGCATTCCCTGCCTGGAGATTTGGCAGAGTGAGATTATCGGGAACTTGGGCAATTCTGCCTTCCCGTGAAACGGCGAAATCTAAGGCGGCAATAAAATGGGTGTCGGTTGATGCTGAACTTGGACTGCTGGTGCCAAGAGTTAACATCACCCTGGCATTACGTTTGACCGGTTTTTCTTGGCGATCGTACCCTGTGGAAACTTTTTCCTGTTGATGATACAGCAGGGCGGATAAACCCGAAGTAATATTCCGTTGCTCTGAACCGGATTGTAAGCTAAAGCTGGTACGTTGGAGTCCGGGACAATCGCCAATGGGGGCATCGGATTTAACCCAAGTTGCACCTTTGATGCTACCGTGAATGGCGTTTTCAGTTTGGTCATAGAGGCGATCGCCAAATCCTTCATCAAAACGCCAATAGGCCCATAATCCTGGTTCATCCCCAACTAAACGCTGGTTCATATCCGCCTGAATTTCGGTTTGGCTGCGGCAACGAGTCCAAATCCTGACTTCATCCATTTTACCATCGAAGAAAGCATCGTTGGGCCAATTACTCTTTCCTAAATAGTTCCGATTCCGAATTAATGTTCGGGGGAGATGAAGTTTTTTCTGTCCAATTAACAGACCATTTTTATATAGGGTGGTCTTGCCTGTATCATCCATCGTGACAGTAATATGCAGCCACTCGCCAATTTCTATGGCATTAGGAATCTCGATTGACTGTGAATTATCTCCCTGACAAATATACAATCCTAGATTATTAGTAGTCCCCACATTTGTTAAAAGAATATTGTCTGAGCCAATGCCATTTCCAAAGTCAAATATTCTAGTATAATTTCCCAACCCATGATAGTAAACCCAACTTTCAATAGTGAAAGATTGAAAGAGATTTTCGGGCGTGGAAGGTAGTTCTACATAATCATTTACCCCATCAAAATTGAGAGCAGATTCGGCATAGCCTGACTTACTAATAATTGGTATTAATGGCTCTCCAGTAAACGAATCTGTCCCCGGTTGACGTTCTAATACGGAGTTTTGATACTGCGGATCTGGACTGGTATAAAGTTGTGTTCCTTTGGTATTAAACAAGCCATCATTGGAACGTTCCAAATTAAAGGAATCAATGAGTCCGGTCTTACTATTATGAGTGAAAATTTGCCACCGCTCTAGTTCGGCGATTTGGGTGGGCAGCAATAAGACATTAAAGCGCCCGTCTTTTAAGTTACGAATAAAATCTAATTCTTGAGTGGGCTCAAAAAAGGGCTTTTTCTCTAAATCTTTTGCCCCTAAACCGTCTTTATTCGTTTGGGGATTGTATTTGTGGCGACTGCGTTGATACCGCACTTCCATTTTAAGTTTTAATTCTGTCCCGGCTAAAACGTAGCGGTCTACAAGCAGAGTTTCATTGACTAAGGGGACTTTTTGCTGTGCTTTATCTAAAACAAAGTTTCCCGCTTTGTCTTGTTTATAAAGCATATCACTGTGATTTTTATCAATGGCTTGACGGAATAAATAGATGAATTTACCGTCTGATAAAACTTGAAAAGAAGCTTGAGAGGTAAAGCGGGCAGTAGTTGATAAAAAGGGGTCTATTTCTTCAGAGCGTAATGTTCCAAGTTTAGCTTCTTGTCTCGTGCCTTTTTTCACAATTGGCATTCTAACATTGGGCAAGATTGCATAGCCCACTTGCACAATTTCGTTGGGAAAACTAATTTCTTTAGGGTTATCTAACCAGTAATTAACATCTAGGGGGCTTTTTTGTTGGGTTTTCGTGTCTTCTAGGGCTAAAACTGAGTAGTAAATCCGCCTTGATTCGTCCATCGCAAAGGCAATAATTGTTCCTTTATGGTTGATTTGTGCAGTATATTTATAGGTCTTATCAGTGTAAGTTTTGACGAAGTTGTTGAGGATATTCATGAGAGTTAATTTGTTGAAATGGTAACAAAGAAAGCGTCGATCTAGTTGACCCAAATAAAATAGAGTGGCAAAAAAATAATCACAAGTTAGTTGCTACTTTTGTTTTGTTGATTGACAATCTCACCGCTAATCTGAGAAAGACTGTAGGGGCGCATTACTAAATAGCGCTATTTAGGTTTCTGCTTCAACCCACTAGCCTTCAGATATTTACTTTCTTCGAGTATCACAGTTACTCCAGAGGCTCACAATGTTATCGGTCTCATCAATACATTATCAGTCGCTTTTTTGTGATCTTTCAATTTTTGTTACATAAATTAATATTTTTTGAAGGAATCACGGGCAGCGATCGCAAACATCCACCTACCCCCAGACGAACCCCAACTTGAAGCTGCCGCCGTCGCCTATTCCGCGTACCTTAGCGCTGACTTTGGTAGAATCAATAAAACTTGTTCCTGTCATTTCTCCTTTACAACAATATTCAAAGTAACAGCATAGTGCTAATAAAACGTAAGACATTAATTCTACAAAACGATTATAACTAACCAAATTAGGTATGGCTTTTGACCAATACGGCTCTAAGTGTGATGCTCTGCGCTCCATAAAAGCCTCCCTAATTGTCTAATATTTGCTGGTTAGATCTCTACTTTCGCACGCGGACGCAAGCCTGATCATAGTTTTATCTGTGACGTGAATGTAACTTTTGGACTGGCGATCGCCAGCCCAAAAGTCGCTTGTCCGTCGCGATGCCAGTCCAAAAGTTGCTTGTCCGTCGCGATCGCACTCCATCGAACTCACGTTACGATACATTAACAGCTTGTTGCTGTTTTCTAATGGCACGGGTTTGATTTTAGCTTGCTACCTAAGAGCACCAACTACATTAACTGACTCGCTCCGGGCTGACCTATCAACTCATGCGAGCGATCGCACAGTTCTATAAAAGTCCAAACTGCCCCATCAAACTTCCTTGCCTTGGCTGCTCAGTGTGCGATCGCTAACTCCAGCTTCCAACAATTCCTATCGCAGTCTTGCAAAAACCGTAAATTGGCAAAAAGTGCTCAAATTCGACTCTTGTACGTACATTTGACATGGCTTGCTATGCTCTTTAAGCTGTTGCACACTTAAATAGTGTATAATAGAAACTTAACTTAGTCAAGCAGTACAAAAATGCCAGCTAAAAATCATCTCAATCAAGAACAAATAGAAAAACTACAGCAAGCCTTAAAACA
>NZ_JAQMUA010000269.1:0-5679 GCF_028330895.1 Kamptonema animale CS-326
CCTGATAGGGATTTAGTTTAATTGGAACTCGGAGGCGATCGCTCCTGGTGAGTATTGCCGTTCGTGTTTCAATCCCTGATAGGGATTTAGTTTAATTGGAACCGCCTAGTGTTGAAACCCTTACTGTATTTAGTTTTCAAGGTACAGTTGCGCGTGACATTTCTAAAAGTATCATTCCAGACCTCAGCTTGTCAATAGGCCAATTACAAATTTTCCCTCAAACCCTTTAACATTAAGCATTTCCAAACTTGCGGGAATCAAAAATTCCCCCAATAACCTTCAAATCCTTAGCCATCAAGGCATCCAGCCGAAAAAAATCCAACCCTGATTTTTACACCTACCCTGTCCCGCAAAATAGTCCGATCGCATTGCTAATTACCAATCGCCAACCAATCAGCAATTAGCAATCAACCAAACTAAGGCAGAGGTGCAACATCATCCCCAGGTGCGATCGCACCTGTCCCTGGCTTAGCTTGCTGTTCGAGTAACAGCCGTTGTTTTTCCCGAAACTCCGCCGCCGCATCATTTAAATTCTGCTGCTGTTCCGAGCTAAACTCATCCATATTACGGAGAGTGCCTAACCTGGATCTGTGAATTAAATCGAAAATTCCCATTCCATTGCCACGACCCGAAAAAGGATCTGTACTATCCTGAGTTTGAAAGTCTTGTAGCGGTTGAGCGCTATTTTGAGCACCGCTATTTTGAGCATGACTTGGCTGAGGTAGAAAAACAACGGCCACTCCGATTGCACTCACGGCAGCCAGGATCGCGCTGATACCAGACTTAGAGGTTTTGATTTGCATAATTTTCCGCTAAACGCTCCCTTAATCATGGTATCAAACTGATAATTTATTTGCTCTAGTCCATTTAAGATCCGGCGATTGAAATCGCGGCTACACAAACGAAGTCCGCCTACGCGGACTAAAGGAAAATCAACACCTTCATAACCCGCGCAGGCGGGTTTTGTGTGTGTAGACGCGGTTTCAACCGCCCAGAAACTAAAAAGTAAACGTGGTTCTCACTACACCAATCAACAAATCAGAATTGTCGTTATTATGATCGGGGGCCGTCAGCCAAATAATACCGGGCGTAATCGAGATATTATCATTCACTTTAAACTGATAGAAAGCTTCAACGTGCAAGGAAGTATCCTTATCCTCCGGTAAATCATCAGTAGAAGTGCTTGTTACCTTCGGTTCCATCCCCACAATAATACCCGCCAAATTACCTTCTTTCAACAAATCTGGGAAAGCCAAAGTTACTGCCCAATTCCAGATTTTCATATCTCCCCTGTCAATTCTCCCTCCTAGTGTTGAGAGGGTGCGTTGTGCAGTGTAGCCTACCCAACCACCGAGAGCAAATCGAGGGCCAATTTGTAAGGATGCTTCTATCCCATAGGAGTTATTAGAAACAGGAAGCCCTTCCTCGCTATCAATGCCAAAATAATCGAGTCGGCTGGGAAAATTAGCCGCATTACTGCCAGTACCAGTGGTTACTCCGTAGGAATTGATGTAAGTTAAACCAACAGCAAAGCGATCGCTAGGGGTAAAAGTTAATTGAGCGATCGCACCGTAAGGGCCATTAAACAAACCCGCACCCTGCTGTGGGCTAGCGGGATCGGCAGCTAAATATCCGAAACTGAATTCTAAGCGATCGCCAAACTGATGTCTAATCCCAATCCCCGCACCCCCAACTTGATAATAAATCGGATTGCGCGTCCCAAAGTTAGAAAGCGCCCCAGTAGCACCATCCCCATCAAAGAAAGGATTAACTGTATTGGTAAAATCATCAGGAGCTCCAGCGTTTGCCTCTAGGAAAACTGTGGTGCTATTTCCAATCGGGAAAGCATAAAGCAAAGCATCTAAAGCCACTGTATTACTAGCTTCCCCAAAAGGCCCCGCATTAAACCTCAATTCCCCTTCTGGCGTAAAGGTAGAATTAGTAGAGAAAGAACCAAAATTTGTCACTTGCAGCCTAGTTCTCAGCAAATCTTCACCGCTGAAGCTAGTATCAAAATTGAGCCTTACCCTACTCCCCAAAATAGTAGAACTATCTATTTCCCTACCATTAGCATCATCTCCCGCCGCAATTCCAGCTAACCCAAAGATAACTTCCCCATTAAGTTTAGTCGTAGTGGAAAATTGATTTGCCTCTAATTCTGCCGTGCGAGCTTCCAAGGCATCCACGCGCCCCCGCAAAGTAGCAAGTTCAGCCGCAAATTCTTCTTGCAACCTTTGCAAGGCGAGTAAATCTTCTCTACTGGCTAAATTACCTGTACCACCAGCAATTAACTCATTAACGCGCTCTAAACAGGCATTTAAACCTGCTGCAAATTCGTAGCGAGTCATCGCCCGGTTGCCCCGATAAGTACCATCGGGATACCCAGCAATGCAGCCATAGCGCTCTACAAGCGATTGTAAGGCTTGAAAAGCCCAGTCTGTAGGCTGAACGTCGGAAAGTTGAGAAACCGATGTTACTTGGCCAGCAGGCTCGTTATTGAGGCTATCTTCAGAGCCGTATTGATTGATTGGTTCTAAAACTGTTGAAGTTGGCGCGGGTTGGGGATTTGGGGCTGGGGACTGCAACAAGGGGGTGGAGATTTCCGCCAACAGGCTATCGGCTGGAATTTTCTGAGGTTGTGGCTGTGGTGCGATCGCAGATTTTACAGGTGCAGTTGTTGCTACTTGTTGCTGATTTGTATTTTCTAGGGAAAGATTAGCTTGAGGTGCGATCGCTAACTCTCCCCTCGGTTCCCCTGTACCCCAAACTCCATCTACTTTATCAAAGTCAGTTTTAGCATCGAACTGTGCGATCGCTTGCCCATCCTGAGCTTGAGTTACAGCCCCAATTTTTACATCCGACTCTGCTACCGCCGCCGCAGACACAGCCAAACTCGCTCCCAATACTGCTGGGCTTACCAGCAAAGCTTTCCACAAAATTTTCGACATTTTTACCTCACACCTATTTAAGCCAAAACAGCTAAAGTTTCTCAAATAATCTACCTAAAGAAACTCCTTGTCAAGAATAAGATTCATTCTTATTTTCGGAGAGCAGTCGCAATCTCAGTAAAATTTACTTCAGTGATAGGATGGCTATTTTTGGATGTTACAAATATCAGACTTTAAATACATAAAATAAGTTATTTGTCAATATCTAAAAGCCAAAAATTAAAAATAGGTATCAAGTGGGGAATTTCAGTGAAGTCTGCTGTCGAACTCAAATATGCTCTCGTTCACGAATGGTTAACCCCGAAAGCAACTGGCGGCTCCGAACTTGTTGTAGAAGAAATTCTCAGTCACATAAACGCTGATATTTATGCACTCATCGACTTTGAATCAACCAATCCTCAAAGTTATCTTTACAAGCGAGCGATCGGCAAAACCTTTTTACAGCACCTTCCTTTCGCCCGCAACGGCGTACAAAAATATCTACCTCTATTGCCCCTAGCAATTGAACAGCTAGATTTGCGCGAGTACGACATCATTCTTTCCTCTTCCCACGCCGTTGCTAAAGGCGTGCTCACAAGTCCCCAACAACTCCACATTTGCTACTGCCACACCCCCATGCGCTACGCCTGGGACTTAACCTTTGATTACCTTCGCAGTAGCAAAGCCGGACAAGGAATTCAGGGCTTACTAACCAGGTATTTGCTTCACAGAATTCGCCAGTGGGACGTAATTTCTGCCAATCGAGTAGATTACTTCATCGCCAACTCCCAACACACCGCAAGACGCATCTGGCGGTGTTATCGGCGGCCCGCAGAAGTGATTTACCCCCCAGTAAATATCGATCGCTTTCGATTTGAACCAAAGAAACAAGATTTTTACCTGACAGTTTGCCGTTTAGTCAGTTACAAGAGAATATCCGTAGTTGTCAAAGCCTTCAATCAACTTGGACTTCCCCTGATCGTGATTGGCACCGGGCCTGAATTAAACTTGCTTCGGCAAATAGCTCAACCCAACGTCCAAATCCTGGGCTGGCAGTCCGCTAAAGTAGTTGAAGAGTATATGGCCGAGGCAAAAGCCTTCGTATATGCAGCCTGCGAAGATTTCGGCATCGCCTTAGTCGAGGCCCAAGCTTGCGGGACACCAGCGATCGCCTATGGAGGTGGAGGTGCATTGGAAACAGTAATTGATATTCGGCAACACCCAGACTCTGGAACAGGATTATTTTTCTCGTCCCAGACGGAGGGAGCCTTAATCGAAGCAGTAGAGGCCTTCGAGGCCATGAGTGGGGCTTTCAACCCAGAAATGGGGCGATCGCAGGCCGCTCAGTTCCATCCAAAAATTTTTCAGGAACGCTACCTAACTTTTTTGGAACGCTGCTGGCAAGAATTTCAATCTGTAAAATCTTAGGGAAAATAGACATCAAAATCAATCGTAGAAAGGGCTTTAGGGATTTTACAACCCTCAGCAAGGAAGGGCCACCTAGCGGAAAGCTACCACTTTTTACCGATTCATTGTTCTTGATTTCTACTACCTTGCGTCTTGAGGCTTTATGATCATGACTGTGTGTGGTGTGAATTGAAGGAGTAAGATGACTGCCGACAGCCAACTCATCTCCGGCAAGGTAATTCGAGCGATCGCTCGACGCGGTTTTCAGCCTGTCCTGCCTAGAGACGGACGCATAGGCCTGTCTGTACAGAGCCTAGACGGAGAGTTTTTCAAGCGCTGCTTCGATATCCTGTTTTCCCTATCAGTTCTGATACTGTTTGCCCCGGTTTACCTGCTTTTGGTTCTACTAATCGCCGTAAGCTCGCCAGGGCCAGTTTTTTATGTACAAGAAAGAGTCGGTAAAAACCGCCAACTCTTTAACTGTCTTAAATTCAGAACAATGGTGGAAAATGCGGATGAAATATTAGTGGAGATTATGGAAACATCCCCCCATCTCCGCCAAGAATTTCAGGACAATTTCAAGCTGAAACAAGACCCTCGAATTACATGGATTGGGAGATTTTTACGAGTTACCAGTTTAGATGAATTCCCTCAGTTTTGGAACGTTTTAAAAGGAGATATGAGTGTCGTCGGGCCTAGACCATTAGTTGTTGAGGAACTGCCGAGATACGGCCGCCACATCAACAAAATCTTAACCATCAGACCTGGAATTACAGGACTGTGGCAAGTATCCGGGCGCAATGACATCCCCTATCCCCGCCGAGTCCAAATCGACCTTTACTATGTAAACGCCAAAAATCTTTGGATGGATCTCTGGATCGTCGTCAAAACTTTTGGCGTAGTGATTTTCCCCAAAAATAACGGGGCTTACTAAAACCAGCTATCAGCATTCAGCTACTATCTATCAGCTATTAGTTCTTAACTTTTTGTCAGGGTCAATTAGCCGATCGATTATTAGGTGAATGCTGCTCGGTAGGTTGGCGTATATAAACTTAACATCTTGTGAGGGTGGGCAATGCTCACCCTAAATTTAGTTGTGACAATTTGGTAATTGTTAACTGTTAAACGATAATTGGTAATTGGTAATTGGTAATTGGTAATTGGTAATAGCTAATGGCTAATGGCTAATGGCTAATGGCTAATGGCTAATTACCCCCATCATCCCCTCCGATTAATTAAAAGTTAAAAATTAAAAATTAAAAATTAAATCTCACAATTTTTAATTTTGCATTTTTTTTTAATTTTGCATTTTTAATTTTTAATTGATTAAGTTGCTCCCCCATCC
>NZ_JAQMUA010000024.1:0-12677 GCF_028330895.1 Kamptonema animale CS-326
ACCAATTACCAATTACCAATTACCAATTACCAATATGACACGATTCATCAAAGTTGCTAAAACACTACTATTAACATACTACGCCTATATGCTCGAATATCGAGCTGAGTTATTGTTGTGGACTCTATCAGGTTCTTTGCCATTTATCTTGATGGGGATCTGGGTGAAGGCAGCTCAAAACGGCCAATTTAACCTACAACCAGTAGACTTTGCCCGTTATTTTTTAGCTGCTTTTATCGTCAGACAAACAAATGTAGTTTGGGTAATTTGGGAGTTTGAAAAAGAGGTAGTACAAGGAAAATTATCCCCGAAGTTATTGCAGCCTATAGATCCAGTTTGGCATCACTTTGCCGCTCACATTTCCGAAAGATTTGCACGTTTACCGTTTATATTTGGATTAATACTATTATTTTTTGCTCTGTATCCACAGTCTTTCTGGCTACCTAGTTTTGACAGAGTTTTACTATTTTTATTAGTAATATTTCTTGCCTTTTGTTTGCGCTTTCTGATTCAATACACTTTTGCGCTATTTGCTTTTTGGCTAGAAAGAGCAAGCGCGATAGAACAAGTTTGGTTTTTAGTTTATCTATTTCTTTCAGGAATTATTGCCCCTCTAGAAGTATTTCCTGAATCTGTCCGAAATCTGGTATTGTGGACACCGTTTCCCTATCTTGTCCATTTCCCCGCTTCAATTTTGATAGGATTGCCTGTGGATGTAGGACATGGGTTATTAGTAATGTTGGGTTGGGGTATAGTGTTTTTTGTGTGGAATCGTTGGTTATGGCGACAAGGTTTGAAACAGTATTCGGGAATGGGAGCATAATTTGGTAACGGCTTGATCTTGGTGGTAGCTTAAACATAGATCCTCAGCAATTTTACATTTTTTGGTCGAGGATCATGCAAAAATACAATCGGGATCATTCGATAACTGCATAAGTCATTAGCATTTGGTTACATAAGCTACAAAATAACCAGTGGATTCCTTATATCTCTAGTGGTGATGACTGAGATATAAGCATTAAAAAAATTCTAATGACAGCTAAAAAGCACCTCGTTGTTATCGGTAATGGCATGGTTGGTCATAAGTTCCTAGAGCTGATGGTCAGCAAAGGAGCGACGCAAGACTGGAACTTAATCACTTTCTGTGAAGAACCCCGTGTTGCCTACGATCGCGTCAATCTCAGCAGTTTCTTTTCGGGTAAAACTGCGGGAGATTTATCTCTAGTTGAACCAGGTTTTTATCAAGAGAATGGCATTCAGATTCATATCGGCGATAAAGCAATTTCTATCAACCGGGAACAGAAAACAGTCACTTCAGCTAATGGTTTAGAAGTTCCCTACGACAAAATTGTTTTAGCTACTGGTTCTTATCCATTTGTGCCGCCAATTAAGGGAAATAATGCTAACGGTACATTTGTATACCGGACAATTGAAGACCTTGAGGGAATGTCTGCTTACGCCAAAAACTGTAAAGTTGGGGTAGTAATTGGCGGCGGTTTATTAGGTTTGGAAGCGGCAAATGCGCTCAAAAATATGGGTTTAAAAACTCATGTAGTTGAGTTTGCCCCGCGACTGATGCCCGTGCAAATTGACGATGCTGGCGGTGCGATTCTCCGCAACAAAATAGAAGAACTAGGAGTTTCAGTTCACACTAATAAAGCTACCACTGAAATTGTCAGTGAAAATGGCAAAGTTACTAAGATGCTGTTTGCTGACGGTTCGGAGTTGGAAACAGATACAATCCTTTTTTCTGCGGGAATTCGCCCCCGCGATGAAATTGCTAGAAGTTGTGGGATTGAAGTAGGTGAACGCGGCGGAATTATCATTAATGATTATTGTCAAACCTCCGATCCTGACATTTATGCCATAGGAGAATGCGCCCTCTATCAAAATCGAATTTACGGTTTAGTTGCTCCTGGCTATACAATGGCAGGTGTGGCGGCTGATATTTTGAGTAAAAAGGCAGTCAGCACTTTTACGGGTGCTGATATGTCCACAAAACTCAAACTTTTGGGAGTGGATGTTGCTAGTTTTGGAGATGCTTTTGCTAAATCTGATGGTGCTAAAGAAATCGCTGTAATTGATAACATTCAAGGAGTCTATAAAAAGCTGGTTTTAAATCAGGATGGTAGTCTGCTTTTGGGTGGAATTCTGATCGGAGATGCCTCGGCTTACGGAACTCTACTGCAATTTGTACAGAATCAAATTACTTTACCTCCGCACCCAGAGGATTTGTTAATGCCTCCGCGAGAAGGCAAACCTGCTGTTGTGGGAATGGGTGTAGATAATTTACCTGATTCTGCCCAAATTTGCTCTTGCAATAATGTTAGTAAAGGTCAAATTTGTACAGCGATTCGCGAGGGTAATTTAACTGACGTTCCTAGCGTTAAAAAATGTACTAAGGCTGGTACTGGTTGCGGCGGTTGTGTGCCGTTGGTGACGGATATTCTTAAGCTGGAAATGAAGAAAGCGGGGCTAGTGGTGAAGAATCACCTCTGCGAACATTTCGCTTATTCTCGCCAAGAGCTCTATCATTTAGTCAGGACTCAAGAAATCAAAACTTTTGAGGATTTGATTGCTAAACATGGCAAGGGAATGGGTTGCGAAATTTGCAAGCCTGCTGTGAGCTCGATGCTGGCTTCTACTTGGAACGAGCATATTTTAGCCCAGTCTCACGTTAGCTTGCAAGATACAAATGATTACTATTTGGCAAATATTCAACGGGACGGTACTTATTCAGTAGTACCGCGAGTTCCGGGGGGAGAAATTATGCCAGATCAGCTTATTGTTTTAGGGGAAGTTGCCAAAGAATTTGGGCTTTACACTAAGATTACTGGCGGACAGCGGATAGATTTGTTTGGTGCTCGTGTGGATCAGTTGCCGCATATTTGGCGGAAGTTGATAGATGCAGGATTTGAGTCGGGACACGCTTACGGAAAGGCACTTCGGACTGTAAAATCTTGCGTGGGTAGCACTTGGTGTCGCTTTGGGGTGCAGGATTCTACGAGTTTGGCGATTGAGGTGGAATTGCGCTATCGGGGTTTGCGATCGCCTCATAAACTTAAGTCTGCTGTCTCTGGTTGTACTCGCGAATGTGCGGAAGCTCAAAGTAAGGATTTTGGGATAATTGCGACTGAAAAGGGCTGGAATTTGTATGTCTGCGGTAACGGTGGAATGAGGCCGCAGCACGCGGTTTTGTTAGCAGCAGATATTGACAAGGAAACGCTGATTAAATATCTGGATCGGTTCTTGATTTTCTATATTCGCACGGCGGATCGCCTGGAACGGACGGCAACTTGGTTCAATAAGTTGGAAGGGGGAATAGAATATTTACAGCAAGTAATTATTGAGGATTCTCTTGGTATTGGCGCTGAGTTGGAAGCGCAGATGGCGCACTTAGTTAGCACTTATCAATGTGAATGGAAGACGACGATCGAAGATCCGAATAAGGTGCAACGATTCCAGCATTTTGTAAATTCCGATCTGCCAGATCCGAGTATTGTCCGGGTTGAGGAACGGGGACAATTACGCCCTGCTTACGACTCTGAAAAAGCTCTGGTTGCGATTGCGGAATAAATGGTGATAGTTAGTTAACGGTTAACTGTTAACTGTTAACGGTTAACTGTTAACTGTTTAACTATCACAGAAATTATCAATGTTTACACGCTCAATAATTAGGAAAAGAAAATGGTTCAAGCAGTGCCAGTCCGCGATAATGTTACAACATGGGTAGATGTCTGTCCTCTGGCTGCGATCGCACCTAATACAGGAGTTTGTGCCTTGGTAGAAGGCGAACAGGTGGCAGTTTTTCGAGTGGGCAATGGGGCTGAGGTTTATGCGATCGCTAATTACGATCCGTTTAGTAAGGCGTTTGTTTTGTCGCGGGGAATTGTGGGCGATCGCAATGGTGTCCTCAAGGTGGCTTCACCGATTTATAAGCAAAACTTCAGCTTGCTGACGGGGCAGTGTTTAGATGATGAAACGGTGAAAATTCCTACTTTTACGGTGAGAGTTGTAGATAATATGGTGCAGGTAGCAGGGGAACATCCCCATGTTGCCTGAAGACCAACTTTGATCTCTCCCCTCCCCTACAGGATGCGGGGGCTGGGGGGTTAGGTGCTTTTCTCATTGTCGCGATGCGATCGCCATATAAGCAACAAAGAGCGCGGCCTTTGTATCAAGAAGTGAAGCGATCGCCAATTTTGCCAATATTACTACCATCCTGATGTTGGGTTTCACTTCCTTCCACCCAACTTACAGTATATTTTATGTAAATTTCGGATGACTACTAACTACTAACATCCGCTGCTCGATCGCTTCCCAAGTTGCACGATTGACTTGTACTGCTGCGCGATCGCACTGCACCATCAGACAATTAGCATACAAGTAATTGCCAAGGGCTTCTCTTTCTGCGGATGAAAGATTGACAATTTCTGGGCTAATATTAAAAGTTTTCAACCATGTTTTACGGAGACAATCGCGAAACTTGCGGTGTACTTCTAAAGGTTCATTATTCCCCGGCACCTTTACTTGTAATGCTTCTAATTCTGCAATGAATTGATTCCCATCTTTAGAAATTTGGAGTTTTTCATACTCGCGAGCGAGGATGCAGACGAGGGCTAAATCGCGAGTGCGATCGAGGGCTAAATCGCGGTTAGAATCTAGGGCAAAATTAAAATCCACGTCCAGAAAACGACCGCGAACTTTAACTACTGTCCCTGCTAATTCGCGGGTAAGTTCGTCAGCGAAGACGCGGGTACGAGCTAATCCTAATGTACCTGTTATGGTGCTAGCGAGGATGCGGGCGCGGGCTAAAATCAAACCGATATCAACTCCCAGTAGATGAGCTAGGTAACTGGCTAAAATGCGATCGCGACTCATTGTGAGCATGAAATCGCGGCTGAAGGTGAAATCGCCCGCAGTTTCTAAAGGCAATTCATAAATTGTTCCTACACCATCGCCCGCATCCTGTGTATAGGCAAAATCACCCCCGCTAATTAAAAGTGCAGTGGCGCGTTTAGCCGCAGGTATAATATTTTCCTCGGAATCGACTGTGATTTGATTGGCCCAAGTTAATAAGGCTTGTAATTTGGGAATTTTGATATATTTTTGTGCTTCTGTTTCTATCAGTAAGAGCAATTCGTCAGCTTTGCTACCCATCATCTCTGCTAATAACAAAAATACTGGTTGCCAACGCTCGTCTTGGAGATGATTGGTAACTAATTGCTGTATCTTAACATTTCTATCAATAAGAGTTAAGTTCTCACTATCATTTTCTGTGCTGGCGAGGGTGGTGAAGGCCTCTCCTTGGGACTGCGATTGCTGAGCAACTTTACGTTTTCCTCCCAGCGCTACGCCATCTTTAGGTACGTCTTGATAAATATATTGTGCTGTTAAATATTCTTGCATTGTCGGATGAAAAAAAGCCAGTAAATTAGGTTTTTTGCTAACTAGAATTCCCGGCTTAATTACCAGAGCATCTAAAACTAAATTTGCATCTAAATTTGGTTGCCTCTTTAAGTTACTGTTCAGAAAAGTTTTAACTTTATCTAGAAGTATTCGTCTTTCAAACAACAGCTTGTTAGACTCAAAACCGAGCGAGGCAATCTCGGAAAGTAAGTTACTAATTCCCTCCAAAATTAATGATTTTTCGCCATCGTTTAGCTGAAGCCGATGGTCGGATAATCCCGATTCTAGCAAGATCCGCCAAACTTGCTGATAGAGAGCTTGGCGGCTTTTAGGAAAGTTTTGACCTCGCTCATAAACCAGACATAGTAAAGACAAATATAAAGTATTTATTCCTAAATTTTTTGCCTGGGAATTTTCCGGCTTTTGCAGAGCTTCCCAGCAAGCTAGAGCATTGAAATTTAGCGATTCTGCATCGGAATGAAACCAATTACAAAGAAATCGCTCTAACTGATTTTCCTCAAAAGGCGAAATTAAAACATTCACAAATTTCGTTAAATTGTAGCGATATAAATCAGTTCTACAGGAAGCGATAAAACGATTTTTAGGATATTTCTCAACAAAGCTTTTAATTTGCCAAATGATAGTTTTTAATTGATTGTCTGGCACTTCGTTCAGACCATCTAGCAGAATCAGTAATTTACCTTTATTTAATGTTTTTGCTGTTAACCTATCTGCGAACGGAAAGTTACTATCGGCAAATTCTTCTAAGATAATTTTTTCTAGGTTTACCTTTCTAGCGCTTACTTCCTTAAGGTCGATGAAAACTGGAATATATGTAGAGTTGCCGATTTTGCCAAGTTTTTCCCCCTTAAGCGCCTCTAGTGCTATTTGCCGCAAAAATATAGATTTCCCCGAACCCGGTTCACCTAATACCATCAGATATTGATTTTGGTTTACAGCTTCTATTCCTTCTAGCTTATTATTATAAATAAACTGCCAGCGGCGCACTTGACTTTGATTATAGATAGTTTCTAATTTTTCCAGCGATTCGCAGCGGTGAATATCAGATTCGCGCCAAACTTGAAGGGGGATATAAACTGATTCTAATGGGATTGTTTCGGACTTTCCTAAAATTCTCAAAAGGCCGTAGCGTTCGACATATTTGCAAACATATTCTTCAGCAGCGTGATTTATAGATTTTTGGGTTCTTGTTTTCAGAGTTTGGCCAACTATGGCTAAATTCCTAAACAATTTACCTTTGTTTTCTAAAAGTGTTTCGCTGGCAATGTTGGCTATATTGATGGTGGCACTAGCGATTAAGGGTTCAAATCCGAGCATGGGTTACGGATGAGTTATTCAACATATAGCTAGGGACTAGGGAAAGGAGGAACTAGAATCAAGGTTTTGCCTTGCATTTCGGCAAGCTCAACTACCGCGTGGCACCTGAAGAAGGAAGGGCGGTTCCTGAGTTTTGCCGAAGAGTTCAGCCAAACGGTTTCAGGGACTCAAAATGTCCTAACCTCCTTGGCGGTTGCTGTATATAAATAGCGGTTTGCAGTTGAGACCAATCAAGCCCTTCCATTGGGGTAAAGGGGGTAAGAGTCAAAGCCTCTGTCATAAAAGGAGAGACGTTTGGAGAGAGGTCAGAGTTTATTACATACAAATGAGAAGGGCGATATCTCTAGGTTAGCGTTTCCTTTGCGGGAATGTCATTATTTTAATTTTCACAGCTAGCAACATCCACAATTCTAAATAGAAGTCCGATGGCAGCCGGAAGAAGGAAGAATGCTTATAGAACAAGCTTTTTAACCATCCGTATTTTAGGTTGAATTTAAGTGGATTTACTTATTTCTTCCTAGGTAGTTGCGGATATTCTTACTGATGTTTCTTTGCATAAGTGATTCTGGCGAGCTTAATTCTAAGTAAATTCACTGAGACTGAGCCGATAGCCAAGTACCTACCTGAAAAAGAGGCGTTTGACAGCTACGCTGCCATGCTTCCTCTAGCTTGGCAAGAGCTAAATCAGGCAAAACTTGCGACTGGGAAATTTGAAAATTAGCTATTAACCGCTAATAGCTAATAGCTAACAGCTAATAGCTAACAGCTAACAGCTAACAGTTAACAGTTAACAGTTAACAGTTAACAGTTAACAAATTTACGCTTTCGTCTCGAAAATCCGCTTGATTGCATCCTCAACAACCTTATCCGGTGTGGAAGCTCCCGAAGTTACACCCACCACAATTTTACCAGCAGGCAACCAGTTATCGGCAATCGCTAAATCACTTCCTAAAGGCTTGTGTTCAATCCGATTATTTGTGAGAATCCGCTCAGCAGCATCAATGTGGTAAGAAGGAAGTTTGCGCTCGACGGCCATCTCTTGTAAATGCGTAGTATTAGAAGAATTGAAGCCGCCAATAACGAGCATTAAATCTAGCTTTTCTTCTACCAAGCTAAACATCGCATCTTGCCGCTCTTGAGTTGCATCGCAGATAGTATTAAAACTCTGGAAATGTTCATTCAACTTATCCGGCCCATACTTCCGCATCATCGTTTTTTCAAACAACTTGCCAATCTGCTCAGTTTCGCTCTTCAGCATAGTAGTCTGGTTAGCAATCCCAACTTGTTCCAAGTCCATATCTGGGTCAAAACCAGCCGAACAAGCTTTGCTAAATTTTGCTAAAAACTCGTCGCGATCGCCCCCATTGAGGATATAATTGCTGACATATTCAGCCTCGCGTAAATTCAGCACAATTAGATATTTTCCAGCAAAAGAACTGGTGGCAACTGTTTCCTCGTGATTGTATTTACCATGAATAATGGAAGTGCAAACTTTTTTCTTGTGTTTCTCAACTGTATTCCAAACCTTAGAAACCCAAGGGCAAGTTGTATCTACAATTTTGCAGCCTTTATCATTTAATGTCTGCATTTCTTGCACGCTGGCACCAAAAGCTGGTAAAATTACAACATCACCCGGATCTACAACTGAAAAATTTTTTTCACTTTTCTCAACAGGAATAAACTCCACTTGCATATCCAGTAAATGCTGATTTACTGAGGGATTGTGAATAATTTCATTAGTAATCCAGATGCGTTCTGTGGGAAAATGTTGGCGTGTCTCGTAGGCGATCGCCACTGCCCTTTCCACACCCCAACAGAAACCAAAAGCCTGAGCTAGGCGGATCGTCACATCGCCTCGTTGCAGCGTGTAGTTATTCTCGCGAATTTGCTGAATCAGACTGCTTTGGTAGGCAGACTGCATCACCTCAGCGACTTCATCCTCGTGCCCAAAACCCTTGCGGTGGTAATTCTCCGACTGTTGGAGCGATCGCTTAAAAGCTTTAGTATCCATGCGGCATTCATCCCAAATCCAGGTTAACTCTCTTTGATTGTAAAACGCTTGGGCTACCAGCAAAAGGCATTCGCTCACAACCTGCCCGTTTTTAGAGCGGGGAGAGGTCAAGTTAACCTTGTATGCTTAAAGGATTTCTTCGAGTTATTCAACTCAGATGACGATGAAGCTGAATTTAAGCGATCGCTAGCCTGATGTGCTTGTTCGATTCTCTTTTTCCTTTCTTCAATAAACTGGTTGATCTGTCTAGCAAAGCGAGCGCTACCAGCCATCAGAGTTGCGATCGCTTCCCGCTCAAAAACCAACACCGTTAAATCTTGAGTCACCACTCCCGTAACCTGACTATTTTCGCCAGGTAAAAGAGCAGTTTCACCAAAGAAATCTTCCCGCGATAGGTGAATGACTTCCTGTTGAGAGCCATACAAATCTGTTACTAAAAGTTTGATTGCACCTTCCTCAATAATATAAAAACCTGGATCGGGTATTCCTTCAGAAATTACTTCGTCGCCCAAACCATAAAATTGTAAAATCGCAACATCAGCTAATTTAGCGATCGCCTCCGACTCTAGAAAGGCAAAAAAAGGCAAAGATTGTAAAAATATTGCTATTTCTTGCACTCGTTCCTCCCGTTGGGGAGTACGAATCCTAACGTGCTGTAAAGTGCGAATTGGGAAAGGAATCGTTAAACCATTGCGCTTAGCGGCATAGAAAATTCTAGTTCTAAAGTCATTACGAATCTCTTCGACATTTTGGAAATCATCAATAAAATATTTGACCTCATAAGTAATCGCAAAATCATCATAAGACATAGTAAAAACATCTGGAGCAGGATCGGATAAAATCCCCTTAGTTGCGATTGCCGCGCTTTTGATGACCCGCTGCACAAAATTAGGGGCATCGTCGTAAGAAAATCCAATTTTAAATCGTTCCCCATGTACGCGATCGCCACTGTGATAGTTGAAAATATTCTGCTGATCTAGCACACCATTGGGAACGATTAGCAGTTCTCGATTCAGGGTTCTCAGACGCACAGATCGCCAGTTTAAGTCTACAACTTGCCCCTCAATATCTCCAAAGCGAATCCAATCTCCAACTTTAAAAGGACTATCAAATAGTAATAAAAAACCAGACACGAGATTGCTCAATGTACTTTGTAATGCCAGAGCAATGACGACAGAACCAACTCCCAAAGCCGCAGCAATATTACTTAAATCCACTTGCCATAGAGAGCTGAGTATATATGTGGTGATACCTAGAAAAAATAGAATCCGAATAATTTGTAAAAACAGTCGGGGAACCTTGAATAAATGCCAAGAAGTCGGGTTTTGTTCTGTAGTTAACAAAATTCCCAAAAGCAAAATCCCAGCAAAAATCACACCTAGCCAAATCAGCGTCTCTAATAACCGTAAGAAAATAGAGTCATGAGGGAAACCGAGAAACTGATTCATCACCAGCCAGATTGCCAAGCAAGGAAAAACAAAGCTCCGCAGGCTATTTAAAAATCTTACCAGCCGGATATTTCCTCGCGGCTCTAATCGAGAAATTACTTCTCCCAAGATAACTATTAATAATGGGAATCCCAGGATAAATATTAAGGCTTTCAACCACAGTAAGCTCATTGATTAATCTCTTATAAGTAGAAGAAAGAAGGTAGAAACTAGAAGCTAGAAATAAGATTATATCACTACTTAACTTCCTTAACTACAACTGCATATTTATTACGATCGTGAGCTTCAGAAGCAGAATTTAATAAATTTCGGCTCAATACCCAAGTTGGCACCTGACCAATTTCTACTAACTCAATTTCCTCGGCTGGCTGAAAGATATACAAATCGCGAACTCTTTCATGGACTTCATTCGGTATGCGAATAGTGTTAGGTGCAGCCATACGATTGAGTTGAGAAGCAGTTGCCAAACCTTCACCCCAAATATAGTAGCTAAAACTTTTAGCCTCGATAACTGCCCCCATAATCTTACCTGCATCAATACCAATACGAAGTTTAAGATTGAGATTATATTTATTGTTAAATGCTTGCAAAATATCCAGCATCTCTAGTCCCAATTCGACAACTCGTTTCGTATGATCCAGACGAGGTGTTGCCAACCCACAAACAGCAAAGTAAAGTTCGCCAATCCGAGTTATACCTAACACATCAAGCTGTTGAGCCGCAGCATCAAACCCATTAATCATTTCATTTAATAAGCTGGCTACCTCGGAAACTCCTCGCCCAGTAGATAATTCATTTATACCTTCTAGACTTGCGACTAATATCGTTGCTTGTTCAGTTTCATCTGTAATTCCTTCCTCCCCTGTTTTCCAGCGTTGTGCAACTGTGCTGGGAAGAATATTTAAAAGTAACTCCTCATTTTCACGCTGCCTTTGTTCCGCTAATATTGTTTGATCTTGGAGGCTGCGAATCATTTCATTAAAGGTTTTTACCAGATGACTTAACTCATCTTGAGTAGTAGATTGTAGTTCAGCATCTTCTAATTTTCCGCGCATGATCTGGCGAGAGTCTTGGATCAAAATTTCAATCGGCTTAACAAAGTTATTGGCAGCAATTAAAGAAATTAAGGTGACAAATAATACTAAGACTACTGCGAGAATGATAATATAGTTTTGCAAGTTATTTAGAGGCTCGTAGGCTTCAGCTAGATCGATCTCGGAAAGCACTACCCAGTTGATTCCTTTGATTTTTAGAGGAGCGTAAGAACTCAGTACGGGAATTTGTCGGTAATCGTTAATAATCTCAGTGCCTTGTTTACCTTGAAGTGCCTTTTTTGAACCTTTTGTTTCGACTCTTTGAAGCAAAATTGAAGTTTTTAGTTGTTCAATTGTCTGAATTATACGTTCCGGCGTACCACCGGAACGTAGCGCCTGGTAATAATTTATAGGATCTTCAATTAAAAATCGAGAGATAGAGCGCATTAAGTAATCAGAACCTACTAAGTAAGTCTCGCCTGTTTTACCTAAACCTTCCCGCTCCCAACCTCGATTTCCTGTTAAAATACTATTAATTTCATCGACTGGTAATTGTACTGCTAGGATGCCAACCAGTTGCGTTTCCTGATAGATAGGAACAGCCATAAAAGCAGCAGGAGCACCGTAGGAGGGGCGATAGCTAGCAAAATCAACAATCTGAACGGTACCGGGGTCTGGATTCTGCTTTACTGCTGCTACTACACTAGCCAAGTTGCTTTGGGAATATGGCCCGCTTTGAAGATTGCTTGTAAAGTCTGTTTCTTTATAAACTGAGTAGACAATTTCTTCAGTTTCAGGATTGATTAAAAATAGATCGTAATAGCCAAATTTTTTAATTAGATTGCGTAGGATTTTGTGGTATTTGCTATGAATTGCGCTATATTCACTCCCATCTGTGGCCCCCATAAGTTCGTCTTTTTTACCGACAGGATGGGAATTATTGGCGATGTAATGATATTGCAAATATTGGGCAACTTCAGTTTTAGGAGCATAGAGTTCAAAAACGGGTGTACCTTCAATATTTTTAGATAGTCTAGGAAAAAACTCTTTGGTATAATAACGTTGAATTGATTGCTTCCAAGTAGGATAAATTGTTAGCGTTGATTGATTTAGCTGCTGAAAAGCTTGATTAAAATCCACCATTGCTGTCACAATCATTCGATCCTCGGAAAGGGTTTCAATTTGATTGTGAATATATTGAAAGTAAGATTCAATTTGAGCAGCTTTTGCAGCTCGCACGCTAGTCAGTTGGCTAAAAATGCGTTGGGTGAGAATGCTCTTAGCTCTGTTCCATGTCAAAATACCAACAACAGCAGTTGAACCTAAAGTAACTACCAGAAGGGCAATTGTCAGCTTTGATTTAATTCTCAGTTGTCTAAATCCTAACAAAGTCAATCCTCCTTTATAGGATCGGAGAATTAAAGAAGGGGCTAGGGG
>NZ_JAQMUA010000270.1:0-41480 GCF_028330895.1 Kamptonema animale CS-326
AATCGCCTAGTCTCTGCGATTGCTTCGCTTCGCTCGCAATGACAAATATTTAAAATGACAAGTATTTAACCGGACATGATATAACAACTAACAACTAACAACTAACAACTAACAACTAACAACTAACAACTAACAATTACTCCCATTCAATAGTTCCAGGCGGCTTAGAAGTAATATCATAAACCACGCGGTTAACTCCTTTCACCTCATTAACAATCCGATTTGAGACAGTTTCCAGAAAATCGTAAGGTACTCGTGCCCAATCAGCAGTCATCCCATCTTCACTCTTCACTAAACGCAGAACAATGGGGTAAGCATAAGTGCGTTGATCCCCCATAACGCCAACACTGCGGACTGGTAATAAAACCGCAAAAGCTTGCCAAAGTTCGCTATACATTCCCTGGCGATTAATTTCTTGGCGGACGATGAAATCAGCATCTCGCAAAATATTTAAACGTTCTGCTGTCACTTCTCCTAAAATCCGAATTGCTAAACCAGGGCCGGGGAAAGGATGGCGATTGACAATTTCTTCTGGTAATCCAATGGAACGACCGAGTTTTCGGACTTCATCTTTGAATAGTTTTCGCAAAGGTTCAATTAGCTTAAACCGCAAATCTTTAGGTAAACCACCGACGTTATGATGGCTCTTAATCTTAACAGCAACTCGCTCTCCTGTTTTGGGGTCTACGTTAGTATCAGCAGATTCAATTACATCTGGATAAAGAGTACCTTGAGCGAGATAATCGAAGGGGCCGAGACGCTTAGATTCTTCTTCAAATACTTGGATAAATTCGTGACCGATGTGCTTGCGTTTAACTTCTGGATCGGTAACACCTGCAATTTTAGCAAGGAAGCGATCGCGCGCATTTACATACTGCACGTCGATGTGGAACTGTTCGTGAAATAACTTTACTAACCTTTCTGGCTCATACTTTCGCATGAAACCCTGATCGATAAACATACAAGTCAATTGAGCGCCGATCGCTTTATGCAGCAAGAAAGCTAAAGTGGAAGAATCCACGCCGCCAGATAAAGCCAGCAAAACCCGTTTGTCTCCAACTCTGGCACGGATTTCGCGAATTGATTCCTCGACAAAAGCTTCTGTTGTCCAAGTCGGTTCGCAGTCACAAATATGGTAGACAAAATTGCGAATTAAAGCTAAACCGCCAATGGAGTGAACTACTTCTGGGTGAAACTGAACGCCATAAAGCTTTTTATCGTAATTCGCGATCGCAGCACTAGGAGTATTATCCGTATGAGCGAGCACTTCAAACCCTGCGGGTAATTCAACGCAACTATCGCCGTGACTCATCCACATTGTTGCGCCATCTTCCACATTAGTCAGCAAGTCTGTAGGATCGTTAATTGATAGGGAAGCCTTGCCATATTCTGCTCGTTTGGCCCGTTCAACTTTCCCACCTAATTGCTTTACCATTAACTGCATTCCATAGCAAACACCCAAAACTGGGATGCCTAAATTCCAGATTTCTGGATCGCAGTGGGGAGCTCCTTCGTCATAAACAGAACTAGGGCCGCCAGAAAGGATAATTCCTTTGGGATTGAGAGTAGCTAACTGCTGTGCGGTAGTGCGGTAAGATATTACTTCTGAATAAACTTGAGTTTCGCGGATGCGACGAGCAATTAGCTCTGAATATTGCGAACCAAAGTCTAGAATTACTAGCATTTGGCGGTTGACTTGCCCGATTTCAGGGTTGTCTGCGGGCGCTTCAGTTTGTATTTGGGAAGTCACGGTTAGTGTTTAATTGGTAGATGGTGATAGTTAATAGTTAACGGTTAACGGTTAACGGTTAACGGTTAACGGTTAACGGTTAATGGTTAACTGTTAACTTTTATGAGATATTTACATTAGATTAACAAATCTTAGACAAAAGTGTATCGCCCATTTCACTTTTGAGGATGATTTTGCGATCGCGACCGAAAAGTACCGAACCAATGGTAAGATGACGCTGGCAGTGAGTGAAGATATAGTCTGAGGATCTTTGGTCAATTTGAGAGGCGATCGCACCGTAAACCCGCTCTACCCAATTACTGCCCGTATTCTCATCGAGAGTTCGCAATTTTTGCAGTCCATCTTCGGCTGTAACGCAAGCAAAAATTTCTGTACAAACCGCAGCCGGTAGTCCTGAATTTACACAATAAGCCGTAAGTATTTCTCGCCGCCCATCAGCAAGATGATGGTGAGTGTGAAAAATTCCCCCCGCCAATTTCATCAATTTGCCGTGATAACCAAATAGCAAAACTGACTTCAAGCCTTGCACTCCAGCCTCTACGAGCATTGGCCCCAACCAGTTAGCCGTTTTTACTAACCTTTCTGGGTTAATACCTAATTGAGTCGCTAAGTCTAAACCGTTTTCACCAATACAGAAGACTAAAGAATCAAAGCGATCGGCTTTTTTCTGCAATTCTGAGCGGAAATCATCCAATTGACCCGGCGCACTCAGCGGTTGAGAAATGCCCGTAGTGCCAAGCAGAGAAAGCCCTTCAACAACGCCGAAAGCCTCGTTAGAGGTACGTGCCGCCAATTGGCGACCTTCGGGGAGAATAATAGTAACAGTAATTTTTTCTCCTGGTTGTAGCGATCGTCTTAAATTTTCCTGCAATAATTGCCGAGCATAGCTGTAAATCGCCGCCTCTCCCCCTTCTTGGCGATAACCTATCCCCTCACCGCCCACAATCACTATCTCTTCTTCCCCAGTTGCCAATTCCACCATCGCCCAAACAGGAGTATTGCGAGTGAGATCGAGATTATCTCCCGGATCGGAGCGAGTTACAGCCAAAGCCGTACCTGGTTTGAGAAATGCTACCTGCTCTACGGGAATTTCTGCTGCGATCGCAGGTTGAATTAAATCTACTGATACGGTATCGACGGATGAAATATCTTTATGCAAATAGCGCAGCGCAGCCAGTGCAGCAGCACAGGCAAAAACTGGCAGTGTATATCCCGATCGAGGTTTAGTATTTGTCATAGTTTATATTCACAATATAGTCGCCTTCCTTTGAGCCGGAAATCCAATATAAACAGAAGATCGCGGCAATATTTAACCGGCAAAGGCATGAATACTCTTTCTATCGCATTTAATTTTGGACTATATGGTGATTGAAAAATTAGTAAAATGTTGTCGAAAATTTTGAGATTGCTACTACGATCAAACCTACAATTATCTAATTGAACAACATTTAAATTATCTGGATATTCCTGGGTTAACCGCTCTAAGAATATTTGAAAACATAGACCATCTAGATGTGAAAATTCTTAGCCTATACTTTCTCCTATTTGCGGAGCTACCGCCCCAGATAAAGTCGGTCAAGCTACAACAGGAGACTAGCTAGTTATTAATAAAATGAGAACCCATCGCTTACACTAAGCGATCTGCCCAAAAGCGCGATCGCGCTCTAAACCTTAAATTTGATGGGGGTGGAGGGACTTGAACCCACACGACCGTTTCGGGTCAACGGATTTTAAGTCCGTAGCGTCTACCATTCCGCCACACCCCCTTTTGTGAAGCTGCTATGGGATTAATCCATTTGCAACCACAGTCTTTCATTCTACAGCCAAACACTAAAATTACGCAAGGCCTAATCTAAAATTTCCCAAAAGCTACACTGTATCCCCCCAAGCAGTACAATAATCATTCAGCATCAAGGATAAGCGATCGCGCCTATCCCGTTACCGGGTGTCAATATCCCCTAAAATCAACATCATGTATATTACCCTACTGCTGTACGCCGCCCTCGCGGGAGCCTATCTCCTAGTAGTACCCGCCCTCACCTACGCCTACCTCAATAATCGCTGGTACGTCGCTAGTTCCATAGAGCGCGGCTTCATGTACTTTATGCTATCCTTCTTCTTCCCAGGAATGTTACTCCTGGCCCCATTCTTGAACTTTCGCCCCAAACGGCGGCAAATTGAAGCTTAAATGCGACGTATAGACGTAATTGCAATCAGTCTCGGCATTTTCGCAGCAGGGGGAGTAGCCTACCTGCTGCTACAATTCGCCGGCCTCGACAGCCTCAACGCAGGTATCTGGAGTCAAGTCTTTTTAGTTGGCGGCTTAATTGGTTGGCTACTCACCTATTTATTCCGAGCACTAACTCAAAATATGACTTACAGCCAACAACTCAAAGACTACGAAGAAGCAGTCTTACAGAAGCGGTTAGAAGAACTTACGCCCGAAGAATTAGCCAAAATTCAAGCAGAAATTGAGCAAGAAAAAGCTAATGGCTAATGGCTAATGGCTAATGGCTAATGGCTAATAGCTAATGGCTAATAAGCTGTTACGCATTTAACTTGTGTATGTCTCAAAGCTTGGTATTCAGTAGTAGAGGTATCCTACCTGTGGATTTAGACAATTTATATGCTTAACATCTTAGCTAATAGCAATTAAGCAGTAGGCAAAAAAGTTTTTTCCAAATTTAACACTAATTAGCGATTAGCGATTACAAATTAGCAATTAGCCATTAGCAATTAGCCATTAGCAATTAGCAATTACCAATTACCAATTACCAATTACCAATTACCAATGACAATTTCCCAATGTTTTAAAGACCTTCGCAGCCAAGGCAAATGTGCTTTAATTCCATTCATCACGGCCGGCGACCCCGACTTAGAAACTACTGCTAAAGCACTGCAAATCTTAGATGAAAACGGTGCAGATATAATTGAACTCGGAGTTCCTTACTCAGATCCCCTAGCTGATGGCCCCGTAATTCAAGCGGCCGCTACTCGTGCTTTAGAACGGGGAACTAAACTAGATTCCGTATTAGCAATGGTCGAAAAAGTTTCGCCAAAACTGCGATCGCCAATTATTCTATTCACTTACTATAACCCCATTTTATACCGAGGGATAGATACATTTTTGCAGCAAGTTAAAAAGGCTGGAGCTCAGGGGCTAGTTGTTCCTGACTTACCACTGGAAGAAGCCGAAAGTTTGTTAGCACCTGCTAGTAAAATGGGCATTGAAGTGGTTTTATTAGTTGCCCCAACCAGTCCCAAAGACCGAATCAAAGCGATCGCACAGCAATCTCAAGGATTCATTTACCTAGTTAGCGTCACAGGCGTTACCGGCGTGCGTTCCGGGTTAGAGGGACGAGTACAAGACTTACTGCAAGAGCTCCGTAGCGTCACCGATAAACCCATTGGCATTGGTTTTGGCATTTCCGCACCGGAACACGCGCGGCAAGTGCAACAATGGGGAGCAGATGCGGCAATTGTGGGTAGTGCCTTTGTCAAGCGTTTAGCTGATGGTACACCGGAACAGGGATTAGATGCGATCGCGCATTTCTGCCAGAGTCTCAAAGCAGCAATTACAAATAATTAGACCCAGTGTAAAATTTGTCTGCCATTAGACAGATGTCTTCGATCGCGATCGCCCTCCAAAATCGCGATCGAAGACATTGTTTTACTTGAAAGGATTAATCCTTCATCCTTCTGGTTCGCGAACCGAAGTTTTTTTACTAGCAATTACGCCTAATTGTTTGTAATTAGGACTTACGCACGATCGCAGTACGGCCGTCATCTTGGCGGTAAATATACCGCCTTCGCGGGCGGCGTTATGGATACTTTTGCGTTCCTGTGTAATGTCACCCTCTGGCGGTACAAGAACTCACCATAACGCAGCGTTACATTATAACTAGGTAATCAGTAGGTAAGCCCTGAGAATGTAACTTGAGACAGATGAAGAATTTATCATTTTATTTGTAGGCTATAAAAGTGCTCAAATATCTGGTTTAGCAATGCTAAGCATCTGGAAATTCCCATAGAAATAGAAATTCAAAGGGAATGCGAGCGTTTTACAAAAAAATGGAGAATTGTTATGAACAGATTAATAGAGACCATCAAAAAGATTCGAGTCGTACAAATTTTTACCGCTTTTATGGCTGGAGTTCTACTGTTAGTCAGCACTGCCTGTAATAGTCCTGATGTATTAGCAAAAACTGCCGATCGGGTGAGAGAAGAAGTTCCTTCAGAGGCGAGGACATCTGAATTTAAAGGCGGAATGAACGACTATAAAGATACTGACCCCAGAGATAAAGGAAATGTTTCCGCAGCAGAAGCCAAAGCTCAGATGCTCAAAGATAGTGCGGAACGTCGTATCACTACCAAAGCTAGTAACAATGTACCTGAAAATATTCGGCGTGTAGGCGACGAAGGCCAAGATAAGCTGGATGAAATTGGTCAAAAGCTGGATGAAAATAAGGACGCTTTCGGACGCAAAGCTAAGGAGTTTGCGGACAATACTAAGCAAGGAATGGAGAATATTAAGGACAATACTCGCCGGGGTATAGAGGGAGCAAAAGATTTCGCTAATGAAGCGACTAACGGAGCAACAGATAAGGTTGATGAAGGTGCTAACACCCTTAAATCTAAAGTCAGTCAAGGCGTAGAAAATGTTAAGCGCGCAGCCGACAGAGCTACTAACTAAGTAGTGGGAGAAGTGGGTGCTGCTTCCCAAGAGTATTGACGGAAAGAGAAAATAGTTGCAGCGCCCACTTGAGTGGGCTTTTTCATGGTTAATCGTTTTGAAAATGCCAGTGCGAAACTGCTAGGCGATGAACTTCTCGCCAACTAATATGATGAAGTTTTGCTAGTTTGGCACAATCTTCATATTCTGGCTGCACGTTAGTAATACGAGCGCCATCTTTGGCAACTTTTACCCGCACTTCCCCCCACTCTGTCTGTACTTTTTGAATTTCTCGCTGTAAAATTGTTCTCAGTTGAGTTGAGCGGCGAATGCCTAAAGTTGTAGTTTCGCGAAAAATAACGGTTTCGCAATTTTGCTGAGATTCAGGATGACAAATCGCAGTCAGCAGTACGCCCAAACGAGATTTTTTCATCACAATTGGCTGAGTAAAGACATCGACAGCGCCAACGGCAAATAAAGCATCGAAGATATATGCGATCGCTTGCGGACTAAGATCGTCAATTTGGGTTTCCAGCACACAAATAACTTCTTGGGAATTAGCTAAATTCCCTCTTCCTTCTTCCTTCTTCCTTCTTCCCTCTTCCTTCTTCCTTCTTCCTTCTTCCTTCTTCCTTTTTCCTTCTGTCTTCTCCCCTATCCACAACCGCAAAATATTAGGAATCGGCAATTGGCGGGAACCCGCACCTAAACCAATTTGGTGAAGATTCATTGACGGCGGCGGGCCAAAACTTTTACAGAGAGTAACTGCGATCGCGCTTCCCGTCGGCGTACATAACTCCCGATCGATTTCATTACTGTAAACTGGTACTTGCCGCATTTCCCACAACTTCAAAACCGCAGGTGTAGGTACTGCTAAGCGCCCGTGTGCGGCCCAGACTGTACCCCCACCAGTAGGCAAAGCGGAACAGTATAATTCGTCAATATCTAACCAGTCTAACCCCAAACAAGTACCCACAATATCAACGATCGCATCAGTCGCTCCCACTTCGTGAAAATGAACCTCTTCTGGGGCGATACCATGTACAGCACCTTCCGCTTCTGCTAGTTTCCGAAATACTGCTAAACTCCAAATTTCCGCGCGTTTTGGCAACCCTGCACCGGCTATCATTTGCTCAATTTCGGGCAAATGGCGGTGTTGAGTGTGGGGGGTTGGTGACTCTGACTCGGTATGATGGTGGGAATGAGCCTCGCTACGATCGCGATCGTGGTGATGGTGGTGTGAAAAAGTTGGCGCTTCTGTTTCCGAAGGATCTAATGCTGAGTCAGAATTAGGGTTTTCCGCTGCAACTTTGGCAGTTTCCGAAGATAAACTTAGATCGACATAAACTTTAGTTGCCTGTTGGGTATTGCGGTGAACTCTTTCTACTCTTAAGTTATATTCCTGGGAGATGCCTAGTAAATTGAGTTTGGCAATCAGGTATTCTATAGGAACACCTGCATGGACAAGAGCACCCAGGCACATATCACCCGCGATGCCAGTTGGACATTCAAAATATGCTATTTTGTTCATGGTTAGTTGTTAATTATTGGTGGTTGGTTAGTGGTTAGTGGTTAGTGGTTAGTGGTTTGGGTCGGATAATAACTAATAATTAACCATTGATGCTAATTCTGCTGAATAAATCTGCATAGAACTGACTTACACCTCTGATAGTAACCGCCAAGGAATTAGATAAATATCCGTAACGCCGCCTTCTAGGCGGTATCTTACCGACTAGAAGGCGGCGTTACGTGAGTCTCAAACTAATAGAGATTGCTCTATCCGTCTTGGCGAGTGCCATATCCTGCTAAATTTGATGTGGACTAAAACCCAGAAAAATGTTATCACAACAATCAACAAATAACAACCAACAAATAACAACTAACAAATAACAACTAACAAACAACAAATCAAATAATGGCTGAGATTTATCAAGTACATCCAGAAACACCGCAAAAAGAGAAGATCGAGAAGATTAAAAAATCCTTGCAAGCCGGGGCTGTCATGCTTTATCCTACTGATACAGTCTACGCAATCGGCTGCGATCTTAATGTTAAGTCCGCAGTGGAACGGGTAAGGCAGATCAAGCATTTATCTAATGATAAACCTTTGACATTCCTATGTCCTTCTCTGTCGAATATTGCTCAATATGCTGTCGTTAGCGATTCTGGCTACCGCACGATTAAGCGGTTAATTCCAGGGCCCTACACCTTCTTATTGCCAGCAACTAAGTTAGTGCCTCGATTGGTGATGGAACCTAAGCGCAAAACTACAGGTATTCGCGTCCCAGATCAAAAATTTTGCTTAGCACTGTTAGAGGCTTTAGGAAATCCGATTATTTCTACTTCTGCTCATATTACTAATGATGATGAGGGAAAAGCACCCGCAGCAGCATTAGCAACTGAAGAAAACTTTGGCAAGGCAGAATTATTTGATTCTCTGGAAAAGTTGGTGGATATAATTGTTGATGATACCTCGGAAACAAGATATCAGGTTTCTACGATTATCGATCTAACAAAAGATAAGCCTAGTATTGTCAGGCGCGGACTGGGATGGGAGGCGGTAGCTAATTGGGCGGAGGAATAGGTAGCTATAAGGTCGAGTATTGAATACAAATTAGAGTGGGTAATTTTATAAAAATTACCCACTCTAATTGTTAACGCTCTACTTTCACACCTTTCCAAAAGGCGATATGACCTGTAATATTTTTAGCTGCTTCTTTTGGGGTGGGATAGTACCAAGCAGCGTCTTTGTTGACTTCGCCATCGACTTCGATGCTGTAGTAACTCGCTACTCCTTTCCAACCGCAGGTAGTGTGGGTGCTACTTTCTTTGAAATATTCGCGGTTTATGGTGTCGGGGGGGAAGTAATAGTTATTTTCTACAACTTCGCAAGCGTCGCTTTCGGCTAAGACTGCTCCGTTCCAAGTAGCTTTTGGCATGGGTTACTCCAGTTAATTATCTTAGATTTTAGATTATTAGGGCTGTTTGTGCTCTTTTAAGCATAAAATAATGAGGAAGTCAACGACAACTATTGTAAATGTCAGCGCTACTACCGCCAACTTTTACCCAACCGCGATCGCTGGAACAGGCACTCAAACATTTTTTTGGGTACGACTCTTTTCGTCCTGGGCAGCGGGAAATTGTCGAAGCAGCTCTCTCTAAGCGGGATATGCTGATTGTGATGCCGACTGGCGGCGGTAAGTCGCTGTGTTTTCAATTACCGGCACTGTTAAAACCAGGCTTGACTGTGGTGGTGTCGCCCTTAATTGCCCTGATGCAAGACCAGGTAGAATCGCTGAGGGATAATGGGATTGGGGCAACTTTTCTCAATAGCACTCTTTCTTTGATGGAGACGCGATCGCGAGAAGCTGCGATTCTAGATGGTAAAATTAAACTGCTTTATGTTGCCCCGGAACGTTTGCTCAGCGAGCGTTTTTTGCCCTTTCTAGACCAGGTAGCCGCGAGTTTGGGGATTTCGGCCTTTGCGATCGATGAGGCTCACTGCGTCTCGGAATGGGGTCACGACTTCCGACCAGATTATCGGCAAATATTGCAGGTGCGCGATCGCTATCCCCATATTCCGATTATGGCACTAACTGCTACGGCGACCGATCGCGTCCGCCTTGATATTATGCAGCAGTTAGCTCTTAGAGAACCTTATATCCACGTCGCCAGCTTCAACCGCCCCAATTTATATTACGAAGTTCGAGCCAAAACTAAGCACAGTTTTGCTGAATTATTACAGATAATTGACAAAAATGGCGGCTCAGGGATTATCTACTGCCTCAGCCGCAAAAATGTTGATGAACTTGCCTATAAACTTCAGCAAGTTGGGATTTCTGCCTTACCTTACCATGCAGGCTTAAACGATAGCGATCGCACCAGCAATCAAACCCGCTTCATCCGCGATGACGTGCAAATTATGGTAGCGACAGTTGCCTTTGGCATGGGTATTAATAAACCTGACGTGCGTTTTGTTGTCCATTACAATTTGCCGCGCAATTTAGAAGGATATTATCAAGAATCAGGACGCGCCGGCAGAGATGGAGAACCGGCCCAATGTATTTTATTTCTCGGTTATGGCGATCGCAAAACTATAGAATATTTAATCGAACAAAAACCCGATCCTCAAGAACAAAGAATTGCCACGCAACAGTTCCGCCGAGTTATAGATTACGCTGAAGCTTCCGACTGTCGCCGCACCATTCAATTAAGTTATTTTGGAGAAGAATTTCCGGGAAATTGCAGCCAATGCGATAACTGTCGCAATCAAAAACCATTAGAAGACTGGACTATTGAGGCGATGAAATTCCTTTCTGGCGTAGCGAGATGCAAAGAAAGATTTGGCATGAATCATATTATTGAGGTGCTGCGAGGTTCTAAAAGTCAAAAAGTTTTACAATACGGACATGATAAGCTTTCTACCTACGGAATTGGGAAAGAAAAAAGCGCTGAAGATTGGAAAATGTTAGCGCGATCTCTGCTGCATCAAGGTTTACTAGATGAAACAACAGACGGCTATCCTGTATTAAAATTAAATGCTAGAAGTTGGGAAGTAATGAAACGTCAGCGGACTGTGGAAATTGCCGTTGTTCGCAAACAGGAAGTGCAGGGAGTTCAACGCTATTCAGCAGCAGAAGGAGAGATATTATTTGGGGTATTGCGTAAACTTAGAAAACAAATCGCCGACGAGCAATTTGTGCCACCTTATGTGGTATTTCCTGATTCTAGTTTACGGGCAATGGCAGAACAACGCCCTCAAACTTTAAATGAATTTGCAAAAATTTCTGGGGTAGGAACACGCAAGCGAGATAAGTATGGTAAACAGTTTATTGAGGCAATTCGTGAGTATTGTGAAGAACAAGGAATACCAACGGTATCGACACCTTTAACTGGTTCAAATATTCCCAATCAGCCATCTCATACTCAGATGCTAACCTTACAATTACATCAGCAAGGTTTAACTGTGGACGTAATCGCTGAGGTTCGCGATATTCGTGCTACCAGAGTTGTGACTCATTTAGCTGAGTTAATAGAAATGAATCAAGAAGTTGATATAAATCAGTTGGTAGATTTGGAGAGTCAGCAAGCTATTATTACAGCAATTGAGCTAGTGGGCGATCGTTCTTTAACACCAATTTATCAACTTTTAGGTGAGAAGTATACTTATGATGAAATTAAGTTAGTGCGGGCCTGGTTGCGGCGAAATAATTCATAAACTTAGCTCTAATGCGACAGCATTACAAAGAGTATTTGAATAGTATTATCTTTACAGTAGAGGAATATGAGAATTAAAAAAGTATCATTTTGTAACCATGAATTAGATTGGCAATTTGAACCCATACATTTCTCTGATCTTGCTTTGCTAGTTGGTGTATCGGGGGTTGGTAAAACTCAAATTCTTAAAGGAATTTTCAGTTTAAAGGAGATAGCTAATGGCAAGTCCTTAAATGGATTAGCCTGGGATATTACATTTTTAACAAAAAATGAGGTTGAGTACCAATGGATAGGAGAATTTGAAACTCAAAAACAACCTGGAGTAATTTCTGAAGATCAAGATGAAAGCAGTAGATTTAAAATCATTTGTGAAAAATTATGGAGAAATGGCGATCTAATTATAGAAAGAACCCCTCATGAAATTCAATTCCAAGGAAAAATTACACCAAAGCTATCACCATTTCAAAGCGTAGTTCATATATTAAATCAGGAAGACAAAATTGCCCCAGTTCAAAAAGGTTTTAATAAAATTATATACAGCGAACATTATAGCTCACTCAATGCTGTTCATAGCATATCTTGTAGGGCAGTAGCCGATCTAAAGAAAGAGAATTTACCGTTATATAAAATTAAAGACAGTAATATGCCAATCCCCCTAAAATTGGCTTTAATTTATCAGCACCATTCATTTTTTTTTAAGAAGGTCATAAAAGCTAGTTTTATAGCCATATTTCCTCAAATAGAAAATATTAAAATAGAGCTAATAGAAGATGAAAATCATCCATTTTTTCTAGACTTCCCTGTGCAAATTAAAGAAAAAGGAGTTAATAAGTGGATATTGCAAAACAACATTTCTTCAGGGATGTTAAAAACACTCATTCATATTAGTGAACTCATCTTAGCACCTGAAGAAAGTGTAATTGTTATCGATGAGTTTGAAAATAGTTTAGGTGTTAACTGTATTCATGTTGTCACTGCTTCATTACTAAAAAACGAAAGTCTGCAATTCATTCTCACCAGTCATCACCCATATATTATCAATAACATTGCAATGGAATACTGGAAAATAGTAACTCGCCGAGGTGGCGTAGTAACGGTAAGAGATGCCAAGGATTTTAATTTGGGAAAATCTAGACATCAGGCATTTCTGCAATTGATTAATCTAGAAGAGTATAGCGAAGGAATAAAAGTTTAATGAATTTGTATTTTCTTGTGGGATGTATTAAAACCATTTTATTTAGATCAGTTAGTGGCAATAATTCAACAGGGGCCTCAACATTTGACTAGCTTCAGGTATTTTATCGATTTTTGTAATACAATTAGATCGCAATTACAAAACTAATTAAACTTTTAATTACCTATGACTAACCCCACCGCAACTTTACTAATTTCTTGTCCAGATCGACGCGGACTTGTTGCTAAATTTGCCAACTTCATCTATGGACATAATGGGAATATTATCCACGCCGATCAACACACAGACTTTGCGGCTGGACTGTTCCTTACTAGGATAGAATGGCAATTAGAAGGATTTGATTTATCCAGAGAAGAAATAGCACCCGCTTTCAGTGCGATCGCGCAACCCCTCGAAGCTAACTGGCAACTACACTTTTCCGATACAATACGGCGAATGGCTATTTGGGTAAGCCGCCAAGACCATTGTTTGTTAGATTTGATTTGGCGACAACAATCTCAAGAACTTTTAGCGGAAATTCCTTTAATTATCAGCAACCATCCCAACTTAAAGCCAATTGCCGATCGGTGTGGTGCAGATTTCTACCATATTCCGATTAGCAAAGATAGCAAATCCGAACAGGAAGCCCAACATTTAAAATTATTAAATCAGTATAACATAGATTTAGTTGTACTAGCTAAATATATGCAGATTTTGAGTGCTGAATTTATTGCTAATTTCCCCAAAATTATCAACATTCATCACTCATTTTTGCCCGCTTTTGTCGGCGCAAAACCTTACGAACGCGCCTATGAACGAGGAGTAAAGATTATCGGCGCAACTGCACATTATGTGACATCAGACTTAGATGCAGGGCCGATTATAGAGCAAGATGTCGAGCGAGTTAGTCACCGAGATGAAGTCTCAGACTTAATTCGCAAAGGCAAAGATTTAGAGCGAATAGTGCTAGCAAGAGCAGTGCGATCGCACTTGCGAAACCGTGTCTTAGTTTATGGGAATAAGACAGTTGTATTTGAGTGAGGAGAGCCAATAAAATATTTTAATAGTAAAACTAAAGCTATTTTTCAACAGCCGGGGGTGTAAAGCGAATTTCGATACGTCTCCTAGTGGGATCGGGAGTGCGATCGCTTGGGGCGTATTCTCCAGTCGGTAAAAATAGTTGTGCTGCTGAATAAGCGCGGAATTTTAAACCTTGTAGCTGACCTGTTTTTTGTTGAACTGCTTGCAAATTTTTGACTACTGCTAAAGCCCGCATTAATCCTAAATCTGCATTAGAACCGGCTTTTAAATTACTGACAGATTCATTGCCAATGGCTACATTTTCTAAAGTTTGATCGAGATTGCTAATCGGTGCTACTGTTTCTTGACCGTCAGTATGACCAATTATTTCTACAACATAGCCGGGATATTGCTTGGCAAAACTTTCAAGTTGATTGACTACATTGTTATCGATAAATAAACGCAGACCCTCTGGTAAATCCGCTCGTCCGGCTTCAAATTTAAGAGGGCGTTTTTCAGAATCTATATCGGAGTCTTTAATGATAATTAAAGGTGGAGATTGTAAACTTTCTATTTTTTGTTGAAGTCCTTTAATTTCATTTTCTTTTTCATTAAGATAATTATTTTTTAGCTGGAATTCGGATTTTGAACTATTAAGTATTTGCGTAATCTCTGCGATTTCTCTTTGAGCTTTAGCCAGTTGGTCACTTGTATTTTCTGCGGTTGATTTTAAGAAGACAGATTTGACTAAAGCTAACAAGAGAAATAAATTGATAATCATAAAGGCGTTAGACATCAAATCTGTAAAAGCAGGCCAGATATTGAGGTCTTCATCGGAATCTGTGGAACGATCGCGGCGACGCATAATTTAAAGTTCTCAGTTGTGGTTGAATTTGTACTTATTCATTCGGCGTATTTTCGGGTTTTTCTAACTCTTTCAATAGATTTTTATCGCTTATATGCCTATCTACAACCGGACTTTCTAAGTTTTCTTTTAATGTTTCTACCAATTCAGCAAGCTCATATTTTATGTCCCTAAGATGATTTACATATTCCTCAATACTTGTGGCTATCGTTTGCGATTGTAACTTGTTACTGTCAGTTTGATTATTCATAGTTTCTGCAACCCTAACAGTCAAAGTATCCATACTCTGATTAACCTGGTTCGTATAGTTATTGATAGTTTGTACTAAGTTTGTTAACTCAACTTGCACTTTGTCTAAACTATCTACTCTAACCACGACTCGTTTCTGTAGCTTGTCAAGAGTTGTGACAGCAGACTCAAAACTTTGAGATCCTTGCTGAAATTTGGGAATAATCTGACTAAGTGACTGTTGATTAATTTGATGCAATTCTAACACTTGTATTGAACTTTGATTAAGTCTACTAATTTCTGCTGTCATGTTTACCAACTCTTGACTAAAATCCTCAATTTGACTCAAGATATTGCCAAGAGATTGAACGCTATCAGCTAGACTTGATGAGGAATTAGAAAAGTTATTTTGAACATTAGCTAAATTAGTTGTAGCTAGTGACAATTTTTGGGGAAACTCATTTTTCTCAAAGGCTTTAGATACTTCGATAAATTTCCCAGCAGCTTCTTTCAATTCATTAGCACCTCTTGAGATTGAACCCGAAGCTTCAGCTAACCCCCCGTAAACTTGTTCGGCTAAATTAGCAGCCTTAAGGTTAGCTTCAATAATTTCTTGAATCTTATCTTTGAGAGCAGATTCTACACCCTCGCGGACAGTTTGACCAAATCTAGTTAAAAAGTTGTCAAAGGTATCTGCCATCCCTTTAACTACTTTATCAAGCCGAGTTTTCCCCTGTACTGTTGGCTGATAAACATTATCTAAATAATCTTCTAAAGAGCTAATTAACTGTGACTTAGCTAAACCTGTATTCCAAATTAGATTAACCACAGTCAAGGTGGAACTAAAAAATACTGCAATTAAACTGCTAATAAAGGCAATTCCCATCCCTTTCAGGGGTACTTGCAATTCATTAAGTAATAAATTAGTATCTTTACTTTCTTGAAGGGTTTGACTCAGACTAGATAAGTTAAGCGTAATTCCTAGAAAAGTTCCTAACAAACCAAAAGATAGCAACAGATTAGGCAAAATCCGACAAAAATAATCAACGCGATCGTAATTAAAGGATATTCCCAAAAACCTCAATTTTTGTTGACTATAAATCCCATCAATTAAAGCCGCTGAATTAACTTCTTCTAGGTACTCGCTAGCAGCTTTAAATCTACTTTCCAAGTCTTCTACAATTCTCGGTTTCGAGCCTGCTTGGTTATCCTTCAGCAGCAATCTTACTTCTTTTGTCTTTTGCACTAAATTGCCATAAAGACTAATTCGTTGAAGTGCAGCAAATAAAGCAGGTAAAATTACTAGCACTATAGTGGGAACAAGTAAGTATACTGGAAATAAATTCAACCATTCAAACATCAGTAAAGACACTCCAATATTAAGTTTTTTATAGAGCTGTGGCGGGGAAATCCCCGCCATTATCTAATAGGACTTACACACAAAAATGTATCTCTGTCATTACGAGCGAAGCGAAGTAATCGCCACCCTTTGTGTTTAGCTGATACGGCGTAAGTCCTGTATGAATCAAATCGGATATTTTTTCAAAATATCTTCCCGCAACTTTTCATACTCCTTATCGGTAACAATCCCATCATTGATATCCTGTTTCAACCGCTCCAATTCTTGCCGTCTCTTAGTACGATTATCGACAACATCAGTAGGTTCAACAACTATTTCTGGCTGGGTAACTTGCTGATAAGCACCGATTCCGCGAGGGGAAATATTAGGATTTAGCGAACTTTTAAATCGTTCCTCCATCTGTTTGCGAAAACGATTAATAATCCCTTCCTTAGCAGGTATTTCAGTAGTGGCTGGAACTCCAACCACTGTAGCTCTGTAAGGATAATTAGGACTATCTTCTGTCAAGTTATCTACCAGATTTACAAATTGCCGTAATTTCGGTAAATAATCTTTCTCCCAAAGAGCGGGATGTTTTTCAATCTGAGCAATTGCTCTCTCTAAAAACCCCTTTAAAGCATCAGTCATATCCCGCCGATTAGCCAATTCTTCGAGTGCTTGATTCCATACCGGACTAATCCCAGCAGTATAATAACAGTCACGTAAGTCGTCATAATACTGAAACTCTAACTGCTGAGTATCAGCATTTTTACCAATCAGATCGAACGCCAAACAAGGATAAAAAACATCCTCTAATTCCTCGATTTTCAGAGCATCAGGCGGAATAATATCAGTGAAGGTGATTCGGTAGTCGTTGTGCAGAAAAGAACTCTCCGAATTTCCTTCGCGAATGTAAGGATTTCGCATCTGTTCCAAACCGCTAATTAGTCTCAGTGGAAACCCCGCATACTCAGTCACAATTAAAATTTCATCCTCAGCTTGAGTAGGTTTCAAAACACTTTCAGCAATTCCCAAATCTCGTCCCAGAGTAATTTTAAACTGCTGCACTTCTGACTCGTCAGTATCCTTAAAACCCACCAAATCGCTTCTTTTCGCAGGACTATTCCGAAAGTAAGGATCGCTCAAATTTAAACGGAGCAGGGGTTCAGCTTGCTGTCTAATTTGTCCCAAACGAGTCGAACGATCCTGTATCGAATAATTTTGGATAAAACGCTTAATCACGGATTGCACAATCTGAGTGCTGCGAGAACCAAATAACCTATCAACGGTCAAATCAATTTCTTTTTGTAGTTGTATTTGAGTCGTCTTATCCATCAAATAAGCGATCGAATCTCCCACTACCGAAACTTGTGTAATTTCCTTACTTACTAACACCAACTGAGAGCGAAAATCTTGCTCTGGTAGCAAAGTTTTATAACACCCCTCAATATCCTCATTGTCAAAAATTGCCTCGCCACTCATCTCATCAAAATTCAATTGCCTTAAATCGCTTTCCTCCTTCTCATAGTCACTCTTTAAATTATCCGCTACGCGGTTAAAACCAGCTACTTGAGTTGCACGTTCTAAAACGTGCTTCTGCAAACTACCCACAATTTGCAAAGCTTCCTGAGTCACAGCTAAATCAAAATTGTGCTTAATTAAATCGCAAACTTCCCGCACAACCCTTTTAGCTTCAGCTTGCACTTGCCGATTTTTACTACCCACAATTGGCAACTCAAATCTCTGCTCAATATCCTCAATTATTTCCTCTGCATCGCGCCATTTCTTCTCCACATCTTCTAATTTACGATTTCCTCCAAAATTAGTAATCTCCTCCTCCAACTGACGTTGATAACTATTCAAATCAGTCTCCAAAGCATCCAACCAATCACGACCGCTTTTAATCGAAAACTTTACATTTCCCGGAGTCAATAAACTCGCCAAAAACTGATCGATGTCCTGCTTAAGCTGTTCTGTAATCGTCGGACGAATTTGTAACAATCTTGTCAGCCAAATTCCCCTCGTACTCTCAGTTTCTCCAGGCTGAGTTTTGCGAAACTGCTCTCTAAACTCTCGCGGTAATGTTTGCCTAATTCCAATCCGGTCATCCTTACTTTTACAATCATTAATTACTCGCTCTAACTTAGCATTTCTCCAAGTATTGAGGGTACTAACAAAAGTCTTGTTCGATTCTTGTACAGCTTCCGCTAATCTAGTAGTAAAACCATCCCGATTAGCTAAATCGCTATGCCAGCGATACTGAATTAAAAACTGTTCAAGTAACAATTGTGGATCTGGGCTTTGTCCCTCTCCATTTAACCAGAATGTTACTAATTTTAAACTAATTCGAGTCAAAGCAATTTGTACAATAATATCGCGGGGAAAATAAATCGCTGCCAGTCCGAAAGTTAAATACCGCTGAATATTCGGTCGCGGGTGGCCGTCCCACTGAATTAAATGCTGCAAGAAATTATCCCGCATTCCCTTAACTACAGGCGCTAATTCTCCTGAAAAATCCAGTGCAATTTTATGAGCAATTACATTACATAATTTGCGCTGTTCCAGAATCGAATACTCCCCCGCAGTTTGATTAGAAACTAAATAAGCATAGTCAAAAGGCGGCCGCGATTCCTGCACTAAAACTAAGTCTTGCATATCATAACAAGCCTCAAATTTAGTGCCGGGAGTGGTGTAATAATTCAGTTCCTTAAGTGCAGCATAAGTATTGGCACTCATGTTAGAAGTATTGCCGTATAACTGCGGACTAATCACCAAATAGCCCACAATTTGAGCCCCTTGTTCGCCATAAGCTTGTCTGAGGCTATAAGCAATATCTAAAAACATTCCGCTACCAGTTCCGCCGCACAGAGAACCTACGACGAAAATATTCAATCCGGGTTCAATTCTTAAGCCCGATTTTAGTAAAGTTGCTTCGTGTCCCCGCGTCCGTCTTTCTGCGGTTTCAACGGCGGTTTTAATCTTTTGATAATTGTGAAAAAAAGCTAATCTACCTACAGGTCTAATTCCTTTTGCTCCCTCTTCTACTGCTTTAATATTGCGTAGTAATTGGGGTGGAAACCAGCGAGCAATATGGTCGTAAGGCCCTTGCCGATCGTAGTTAGAACGTCGTTCTAAGCCTTGTACAAAGTTAGTTACTTCTGCTGATGTCATGGTCGCGCCTACTTTTTCAGAGTCGCGAAAACTGAGGTCAACACCATGATAGGTACTACCAGTTCGCAAACCCGATACTTGGGTTGCTGCTTTATCAGTATCAATATGAACAAAACTCACAATTGGCAACTGGTTTAAATCGCCATAGCGATCTACAATTAAGCGGCGAATTCGCATTAAAACATCTCTGCCCGTACCCCCTAAACCAATGCAAACAGTCCTGTTTATACCCCGCACTTGCCGATCGCTGCTTGTAGATTGAGTCATATTTATATCCCCGATCGTTTATTTTTTAACTTGAATTACAATCTCGTATTCTCTTTTTTTTGCATCGGGACAATTGAGCCTAATCCTGGTAGTATTAGTTATCAAAGTCCGCTCTATCACTTCTTTCCCATTCAAAAAAATAGCCGCCTCTCCAGTTGGTTCTAAATAAAGTTTCTCCCCCTTTCGTAATAAATAAGCTCTGACTTCTGGCCCTGGAGTATCAATTGAATCAGCACAGCTAGATTCGTACTCGCCAATTGCAATTCTTTGATTATTTCCCAGATAGCATACTTGGTCATCCTCTTTCGCTGTTGCCCTCAAATCTACAGCCAGAGTCCATTTCCTTTGCAGCCGCCAGAACTTGCTGCCCGTAACTACAACACCAGCCAAGGCAATTCCCGAAATTAACACAGGCAACCATAACTGATTCAATAAATAAGCAGAAACTAAACAAGTTTCTCGCCCTCCCGGTGCTGGTGTACAAAACTCTTGTACATTGGGAGAAATATCAACTACACTTAATTTATATTGCTTATTATCTTTAGTTTTAATGGCTAGCGATCGCTCCCGTAAAGGCAATACCTGAAGCCAACTTTGACGCTGTTGACTCGCTTCAGAATTCCCAATCCGAAACTGACTATCAGCAGGCGTTTCTACCCACTCCCCCGAACTCGCAGGCGACTGAGTAAATAAGGGTGCATCGCTAATCCAAACTACAGACTGAGGTTTAATTGGTTGATTCTGTGACAAATGACACTGATTAATATTTACCAGACCTTGATAAATAGTAAGTTCTGCCTGTTGAATATCTGTATTTTGAAAATTTAGATTAGACTGAAAAGGAATAGCTTGTAAAATTAGGTCGAGATCCTTCTTGCCATTAAATTTAATAGAAGTTTCTGGGAGCAAAGGATTGACATTAGCCGCCAGAGGATTTACTGTGGTTGCAAAAGGCACAACATAGACCGTATCTCCCGGCCGCAAACTATCCTCAACTATCTGACGCAAACGGATGCGACCCTCATCATTAAGGCCAACACTCTCCGTTAAATCAATTGCCAAAACTACATCGCGTCCGCCGTGAAGACGAGCAACCAATTCCATGCCCGTTTTTTGTAAAGGGGCAAGCGGTTGCCCTGGAGTAACTGCCTGACAAAACTCAGCCAAGAAAGTAGAACCCTAAACTTATTTGGAGTATTATACTACAAGAACTGTAAGAATAGAGCTAAGGACAGGTTTGCAAACTGTCCCTAAACTCCTCCATCATCTTTAAAATATCTCTGATATTAAAGTTGTAGTCAATAATTTTCTCTCTAAAAACTCAGGAAATACCCTATGAACCGCCCCACAGATTCCATTTCTGCCCACCAGATTAGCGAAATCGAACGCACCAACCTCAACACCGTAGAAGATTACACTTCCCTACAATCTCTTCCTGAAATTTGGCCAATTGCCAAACAGAGATTCTCTCAAGTAATTGCCCTTAATGACCCCCACTCTCAGCCCGAAGTCAAACTGACCTATGCTGAGTTGTACGAGCAAATTCAACAATTTGCTGCCGGCTTACAAGCATTAGGAATTGAGTCAACAGAAGAAGGAGATGTTCCCGATCGCATCGCCCTTTTTGCCGACAACAGTCCCCGCTGGATGATAGCCGATCAAGGGATAATGACCGCAGGAGCCGCCGATGTCGTGCGGGGTGCAGGCGCAGATCCCGAAGAACTACTATATATCCTCCAAGATAGCGGCAGCACAGCCCTGATAGTGGAAAACTCAGCACTATTGCGAAAACTGCGCGATCGCCTCCCCGACTTACCCATCCAATTCATCATCCTCCTCTCCGACGAAGAACCAGAAAAAAGTGAAACCCTCACAGTCATCAAATTTTCCGAAGTCATCGCCACAGGAGCCAATCGCCCCCTCAAACCCACCAATCACAAACGTCACACCCTAGCCACCCTACTCTACACCTCCGGCACCACAGGCAAGCCCAAAGGCGTTATCCTCACGCACGGCAACCTTTTACACCAAATCACCACCTTCGGCGTTATTCTTCAACCCCACCCAGGAGAATCCGCCCTCAGCATTCTTCCCAGTTGGCACGCCTACGAACGCACCGTTGAATACTACCTACTCTCCCAAGGATGCACTCAAATTTACACCAGCATCCGCTATTTTAAACAAGACTTTAAAACCTGTAAACCCCAATATATGGTCAGCGTTCCCCGCATTTGGGACTCAATTTATGAAGCCGCACAAAAGCAATTTCGCGAACAACCAGCCAACAAACAAAAGCTAGTAAACTTTCTCTTAGGAGCCAGCCTTAAGTACATACAATCTCGCCGCATTGCCCAAGATTTAACCCTCAATTTAGAACCCCCAACTCCCGCGCAAAAATTAACAGCTCAAATTAAAACTATTCTACTTTCGCCCCTCCATGCCATCGGCGAAAAACTAATTTATCAAAAAGTTCGCCAAGCTACAGGCGGACAATTCAAATGTGCGATCAGCGGCGGCGGTTCCTTAGCCATGCACTTAGATAACTTCTTTGAAATCACGGGTATCAACTTATTAGTAGGATACGGTTTAACCGAAACCTCCCCAGTGCTTACAGTCCGCCGTCCTTGGCATAATCTAAGGGGATCGGCAGGACAACCACTGCCAGAAACAGAAATCAAAATAGTTGACCCCGAAACTCGCAAACCACTTCCCATCGGACAAATCGGCCTAGTTTTAGGGCGGGGGCCGCAAATTATGAAAGGCTACTATTTAAACCCCCAAGCCACAGCTAAAGCAATAGATAAAGAAGGCTGGTTTGATACAGGAGATTTAGGCTGGATGACACCGGGGAACGATTTAATATTAACCGGTCGGGCAAAAGATACAATCGTACTTACAAACGGCGAAAACATCGAACCTCAGCCGATAGAAGATGCTAGCCTCCGCAGCGCCTACATCGATCAAATTATGCTAGTAGGTCAAGATCAAAAATTCCTGGGTGCATTAATCGTACCGAATCACGAAGCCTTACAGAAGTGGATAGCCAGTCTGAATCCCTCCCTACAGGAAATAGACTGGAATAGCAAGGCAGTTCAGGATTTATTCCGCCAAGAATTGAACCGAGAAGTGCAAAACCGCCCTGGATACCGCCCAGACGACCGCATCGGCTCCTTCCGTCTGATTCTGGAGCCGTTTTCAGTGGAAAATGGGATGCTGACCCAAACCCTGAAAATTAAGCGCCCTGTTGTAATGGAACACTACCGCGATATGATTAACGAGATGTTTAAGTAACAGCGGTCAGGGGAGTAGTCAAAACGATCTTCCCTTCCCCTTCTAAACAATTTCTAACTGGCAACTGACAACAAACACAATCAAAATCTTTATGGATGTCTCCAACAATCAATTACTCCTGAAACGAGCGATTAACGTTAAAGTCATCGTTACTCCCCGCTGGAAAGAAGAGGCTCAACAGCAACTTCAAGCCCAAATTAACCAAATAGATTCGCAACTTCAACAACTAGAAATGCAAGGGCAGCGGATGATTAGTGATATTCAACGGCAAAGTCTGCAACCACCTGGCCCGCAGGTAGTGCAGCAAATAGAGAACATTCAAGTGCAGGTAAATCAAAAGAAAAGCGAACTGCTAGATCAGAAAAATCAAAGCCTTCAACAACTCAACCAAGTGCAGATATTAGATCTCGAACAAGAAGTTGCCCAAGGTCAAATAGAAAGCATATTCAGCGTCAAGACGGGAGATAACTTAATTCAAAAAATGCAGGTAGAAGTGCTCCTGCGGGACGGTTTAGTTGAAGAAATTCGCGGGGATATTTAGAGGGCAATTCTGAGTAATTTGGTAATTGAGAATTTGGGAATTGGAAATTTACCGTCAGTCATTTGTGCATCGAAAATTGAAAATCGGCTGGCTGTTACCAATTCTCCCTTTTCACTTGCCTCGCCCTCACCCCATTACCTATTACCGATTTAGCCGTTGAGAAAGGATGTTTGAGAAATGATTCGCGAAGTGTTCATGCCCGCCCTAAGCTCTACTATGACCGAGGGCAAAATTGTTTCTTGGGTTAAATCGCCGGGAGACAAGGTAGAAAAAGGTGAAACGGTGGTTGTGGTTGAGTCTGACAAAGCCGACATGGATGTGGAGTCTTTCTACGAAGGCTTTTTGGCGACGATTATTGTGGCTGCTGGGGATGTTGCACCTGTTGGGGCGGCGATCGCTTTAGTCGCAGAAACCGAAGCGGAAATCGAAAAAGCTCAGCAGCAAGCTACTTCTGCACCCGCGAAAGCCGCCCCCGCCCCCGCCCAAAGTCCCGCCACTCCTGCGGCTGCTGTTGCTTCCGCACCCGCCGCGCTGCAAGAGAGCCCAAACCGCCGCAATGGGCGCAGCGTCGCCTCCCCCCGCGCTCGCAAGTTAGCCAAGGAACTTAAAGTTGATTTAAGTTCCCTGCAAGGTAGCGGGCCTCACGGTCGGATTGTGGCAGAGGATGTGGAAGCGGCCGCTGGTAAGGCGAAAGCGCCTGCTGTTCAGCAACCAGTAGCGATCGCTGCACCCGCCGCAGCGCCAGTACCAGCGAAACCAGCAGCAGCAGCGGCCCCTCCTGTGGGTGCGATCGCGCCTTTGGGTCAAGTAATGCCCATGAACGCCCTGCAAAACGCTGTAGTGCGGAATATGACCGCCAGCCTCTCCGTGCCTGTTTTCCATGTCGGTTATACAATTACTACTGACAATCTAGATAAACTCTACAAACAGGTGAAGTCAAAGGGCGTAACGATGACGGGGCTGTTAGCGAAAGCCGTAGCCGTAACGCTGCAAAAACATCCTTTACTCAACGCTTGCTATGTGGAATCGGGGATTCAATACCGCGCTGAGATTAATATTGCTGTCGCAGTAGCAATGGATGGCGGCGGATTGATTACTCCCGTCCTTCAAAAGGCGGATCAAATGGATATTTATTCGCTTTCTCGCAGTTGGAAAGATTTAGTCGATCGCGCTAGAAGTAAGCAATTGCAACCTGCGGAATATAGCACGGGCAGTTTTACCCTATCGAATTTAGGAATGTTTGGGGTAGATAAGTTTGATGCGATTTTACCACCCGGCCAGGGTTCGATTTTAGCGATCGGCTCTTCGCGGCCGCAAGTGGTTGCAAATGAAGAGGGATTAATCGGGGTGAAACGGCAAATGCAGGTAAATATTACTTGCGATCATCGGATTATTTACGGTGCTGATGCTGCCGCATTTTTGCAGGATTTGGCTAAGTTAATTGAGACAAATCCTCAATCTTTGACGCTGTAAAAAGTGGGAATTGGTAATGGGGAATTGGTAATGGGGAATTGGTAATTGGTAATGGCTAATAGCTAATAGCTAATAGCTAATAGCTAATTACCCATCTTCCCTATCTTCCCCATCTCCTCCATCTCCTCCATCTCCCCCTCTCTTTCCCTAGCCCCTAGCCCCTAGCCCCTAGCCCCTTCTTTACCTACAAAGATGCGTAATTATTAGGTATAATTAATTAAAATTAAAAATTGTGAGGGATTACGTCATGCAATCAGCTTTACACATAAAATCTAAAGTTTTACCAGGGAATAAGCTTGAGATTGATATTCCAGATGGGGCAGTTGGCGATAGTGTAGATGTATTCATTATTTTGCCACAAAAAACTGAACCTAAACAAGTTTCGGTTACAGAATTGCTGGAAAAAGTACACAGTCAGCGTGCGCCCAGAACTGCTGAGGAGATAGATAGAGAACTACAAGAGGAAAAAAATTCATGGGACAGCTAATACTGCCATCCTTTTCTACTATCTATGTAGACACATCAGTTTTAATTTATAGCTTGGAGGGAAATTTAGATTACATTTCTTTGCTGCAACCTCTCTGGTTGAAATTTCAAGCGGGGGAAATTGAAATAGTCAGCAGTGAATTAATATTAATGGAAGTTTTAGTCGCTCCTTTCAAAAGAGCTGAGAATTTTTTAGTCAATGCTTACGAACAACTGCTTTTTTCTACTAGAATGAGGCTAATTCCCATCAGCCAATCTGTACTCAGAAATGCGGCTCAAATGCGGGCAAGTAGCAATTTGAAAACACCTGATGCGCTTCATGCAGCTACAGCTTTGAGTATAAACTGTAGTGTATTTCTTACTAATGATAAAGGGTTTCGCAACGTTCCAAATTTACCTACTGTTATCCTTAGTGAAGTTTTGGCATCTTGAGCTATCCCTTATAACATTTCTCCAAATTAATGCAACAGTAGCAACAGTAGGTTGATTCTATGTAGTAAACTCAACGATGTGGACTGTAGCATACTTTTAGAGAAATCGTATTACTATCCCTTATATAATTCGGCGGTTGAAACCGCAACTACACAGACTAAGTCCGCCTGCGCGGACTAACAGATAAAGGGAGTATTTAAGCCAGATTTAGTATTAGCAGCAACTACCAATTACCAATTACCAATTACCATTTACCAATTACCAATTACCAATTACCAACTATCAACTATCAACTATCAATTCCCAAAACAATCTTACCAGTCATCGAGCCCGATTCGAGCAACTTATGAGCCGCTACAGCTTCTTCCAGAGGGAAAGTTTGACCTACATGAATTTTCAGTAAACTGTTATCTATCCAGCGAGAACACTGCTCTAAAATCTTAGCTTGCTGTATTTGTTCCTCTACTAATCCTTCTAACATTGGTGTTAGCATCAATTCCAAACTAATTCGCAGATTTCGCAACCTAGCTATCTTCAAATTTCCTAAAGCTGGATTGGGCTCCAAAATTGTCACCACATCTCCGTAAATCCGAACGCAGGGAAATGATTGATAAAAAGTTTCGTCACCTACCGTATCAAAAGCTAAGTCTACTCCTTGCCCTTGAGTCCAACCTAAAACTTCATCGACCACATCTTTATTTTTGTAAATAATCGGTAAGTCGGCACCCAATTCGGTAACAAAATTAGCTTTTTCTTCCGAACTAACCGTCGTGCAAACATCCGCACCTTGCAATTTTGCTAACTGGATAGCGACATGACCAACCCCGCCAGCACCGGCATAAATTAATGCCTTTTGACCAGTTTGTAAGCGTCCGCGATCGTAAAGTGATTCCCAAGCTGTGATTAAAACTAAAGGGGCAGCGGCCGCTTCAGCAAAGCTAATTGAAGATGGTTTTCTGGCAACAAACTTCTCGTCTATAACCACCAATTCCGTGTAAGTTCCAGTTGGGCCGCCCAAACCGCCATTACAGAAATAAACCTCATCTCCAACTTGGAAAAGTTGAACCCCAGCACCTACAGCTTCGACAACACCAGCACCGTCACACCCCAAAATGTGAGGAGTCTTGTCTTGTTTTAAAGTGCCTCGCTGTCGTAATTTAGTATCAATAGGATTGACACCCGCTGCCCGCAGCCGCACCAATAGTTCTGTATCTTTCTGAATAGTTGGGGCGGGAATGTCCACCATTTGCAGGACTTCCGGGCTTCCGGGTGTATCAAAAGCGATCGCTTTCATAAAATATTTTGGCAATTCTGACTTGGGATCTGCTGTTCGATTCGATCGATTTGCCGATCGTACCTCAAATCGGCGCAGTGCGACAATCAGATTCAATGCTTTTGCCCGTCCCCCTGCTGCTGGGACTAGCCGCTGGATTTCCAGGCTCCCTCGACTGTAGTGTGAGCAAATGCACATCAAACTCGTAAGTTGGGCCACTGCCAGACAGAAGCTTAATTGCTAAGGTGGTTGCACCATTTATTGCTTACGCCAAACTATCCGTAACGCCGCCTTCTAGGCAGTTATGCCACTCTAAGGGAAAACGGCATTACGTAAGTAACGCTTAAGTCCTAACTGAGTCAGTAGGACGGGATTAAAAAGAGGAACTTTGCATTAGTCACTGCTTCTTACTCATAACTTAGTTATTTTTAAATAGATTGGTTTTAGGTAACTGCTGTCATCAAGGTGCTGATCCATGTTCGAGCTCGACCCATTTCTATCCAATGGGATTCCTGCATACCTTCTGGGGTTGTTGGTGACTTTCGCGATCGCGTTAATAGCCTACACAAACAAAGGACTGCTAAAATCTACCACTGTTACAGTCGGAACTATTAGCGATCGCTCTTTTGCTATCGGCAATTTCTGGACAAGCGATCGTCTTCTACTTCCTCGACAACTTCCACCCTCAAAAACTTTAGCGGCTTGGCAGTGTAACAGTCAAGAGGAAAGCAGCGCTACAGGAAGCGACCTTGTGAAGACTGGGGCGCAGTCATTGTTAGCGCAGGAAATAGCGGCGGCAAGTCTCACCATTGAGGAGCAACAGCGCCTAGAAGCCGCACTCCGCACCAGCGAGGCAAAATACCGCGCTTTGAGCGAGCAAATTGCCGCTGTCACCTATATCGCTCCTCTGGAGCGTCCTAGTCATCGGCTCTACATCAGCTCACAAATTGTCAAACTATTGGGCTATTCTCTGGAGGAATGGAAGGCTTGCCCGAATCTACTATCTAAAATTCTCCATCCCGATGACCGCGATCGCCTCCTAGTAGAAGACGCAACCCGCCGCGCCGCCTCGGTAGACAAAGAAAGCATCAACGACCAATCGTTTACTGTAGAATATCGCGCGATCGCCAAAAGCGGTCGCGTACTGTGGTTTTGCGATCGCGCAGTCGCAGTCCGCGACGAGGAAAATCAGTCGATTTTCCTTCAAGGTTTGATGTTAGACATCACCGAGAGCAAAGTCACCGAAAGAGCATTACAAGAGAGCGAATATCGGTATTACACCTTAGCAAAAATGCTACCAGTGGGGATTTTTCGCACCGAAACCGCTGGCGAGTGCTTGTATGTCAACCCCAGATTTTGCGAGATGGCGGGGTTAACTCCCGCAGAGGCGCTCAAATCCGGCTGGGCGCGATCGCTACACCCCGACGATCGCGATCGCGTTTTAACTGCCTGGTATCGAGCGATTACAGAAAAAATGCCTTTCAAGCTGGAATACCGCTTCCAACAAGGCTCTCAGGTGACATGGGTATATTGTCAAGCGGTACCAGAAATAGAAAAAAACGGCGAAGTTACTGGCTATTTGGGTACTCTCACCGATATTACCGATCGCAAACAAGCAGAAGAAAGCTTAAAACGAGCTGAAGAGAAATATCGCAGCATCTTTGAGAATGCGATCGAAGGAATTTTTCAAAGTACCCCAGAGGGACGCTACCTCAGCGCCAACCCCGCCTTAGCCAAAATCTATGGCTACAACTCCCCAGAAGAATTAATCGAACAAATACAAGACATCAAAACCCAAGTTTACGTTAACCCCAGACGTAGAGCTGAATTCGTGCGCGAAGTTGAAACCAAGTGTTCTATATCTGAATTTGAGTCCGAGGTTTACTGCGCCGATGGTAGCACGATTTGGATTTCGGAGAATGCGCGGACTGTTCGCAACAACAACGGCGAATTGCTTTACTACGAAGGTACTGTCGAAGATATCACCGTTCGCAAACTGGCTGAGGAGAAATTACTCCATGATGCTCTCCACGATACTCTCACAGGTCTGCCTAACCGAGCTTTATTTATGGATCGGCTGGGACACGCGATCGAACTGGGTAAGCGACGGCCAGAGATTTTATTTGCCGTACTGTTTATCGACCTGGATCGCTTTAAAGTCGTCAACGACAGTTTAGGGCATTTAGTCGGCGACCAACTACTAATCGCGATCGCCCAGCGATTGAAAATCTGCCTGCGTACAGGAGATACTGTTGCCCGTCTTGGCGGAGATGAATTTGCAATTTTATTAGAGAATATCAAAGATGCTAGCGATGCCACCATCATTGCCGAGCGAGTCCAAAACGAACTAGCAGCACCTTTCAACTTAAACGCCCACAAGATATTTAGCAGCGCCAGCATTGGCATTGTCTGTTCCGGTTTAGCCCCACTCAGAGATGGCGAAGCTACCACCTTACCCCATGTTCAATGTCCAATTTTATACGATCGCCCCGAAGACTTGCTCAGAGATGCAGATGCTGCCATGTATCATGCCAAAGCACAGGGTAAAGCTCGCCATGAAGTATTCGACATGAGTATGCACACTCGTGCAGTCGCCCTGTTGGAACTAGAAAATGACCTGCGCCGCGCTGTCGAGCGTCAGGAATTTCAGTTGTATTATCAGCCTATAGTCTCTCTCGTAAACGGTAAGATTAGCGGTTTTGAGGTACTATTACGCTGGCAGCATCCCCAGCGTGGTTTAGTAACACCAGCAGAGTTTATCCGCGTAGCAGAAGAAACTCGCCTAATTGTACCCATTGGTTGGTGGATGCTCCGCTCAGCTTGCCGCCAAATGTACCAATGGCAACAAGACTTTCCCGCAGATCCACCTTTAACTATCAGCGTTAATCTTTCTAATCAACAATTTACACAGCCAGATTTGATCGACCAAATTAGAAAAATTTTACTAGAAACTGAACTCGATCCCCGCAGTTTAAAGCTAGAAATTACTGAAAGCGTGATTATGGACAATGCCGAATCAGCAGCAGCTTTGCTACTGCAATTGAGAGCTTTGGAAATTCAGTTATATATCGATGATTTTGGTACTGGCTATTCGTCGCTTTCTCGTCTGCACAGTTTCCCAACTGATGCTTTAAAAATTGACCGAGCTTTTGTCAGTAGGATGGCCGACGATGAAGGGAACGAAGCGATCGTACAGACAATATTGATTTTAGCCGGTCATTTAGGTATGGATGTAATTGCTGAAGGAGTCGAAACAGCAGAACAATTAGCTCAGCTTAGAGCATTACAATGTGAATACGGTCAAGGATATTTCTTCTCAAAACCAGTAGACTGTAATGCGGCGACGGTGCTAGTAGCAGCTCAACCTCAATGGTAAGAAGAAAGAAGAAGAAAGGAGAAAAAAGAATAGCGCTCTGTCCTAGAACCAATTGTAGATGATGCAGTAGTAGCGGGACTTAGAGAATTTTCGGGCGGAATTAAGGCTGTATTCCTCTCGGACAATACGCCTGACCTCACCCTCAAATTCCCTTGTCGGTAAGGGAATAGGGAGTAATCAGCAGATTAATGCAATATGAAAATTAGATACGTAACCGGTTATTGACAACAGCCAAATTTAGTATAAGATGCTTTTTAACCCACAATTGTCAAACAATACCATGACGATGACAGAACAACAATTTCTCGAACAACTCAACGGTACGATTGAGACGCACAACTTGCTTAAACATCCATTTTACCAAATGTGGAATGAAGGTAAACTATCCTTAGCAATGTTGCAAGAGTATGCACAGGAATATTACCTGCAAGTCCATAATTTCCCCACCTATGTCAGTGCAACTCACGCAGCCTGCGATGATATCAAAATTCGCCAAATGCTGCTAGAAAATCTGATTGAAGAGGAACGAGGTTCTACACATCACCCTGAATTGTGGTTGCGATTTGCTGAAGGTTTAGGTGTAGAGAGGGAAGCAGTTTTAGAACGCCAATACCTTGAAAAAACTCGTGAATCTGTCCGCATTCTCAAAGACTTAGCCCGCAGTGAAGAACCTGCTGTTGGTTTGGCTGCACTCTATGCTTATGAATCCCAAGTGCCTGAAGTTGCTACGACAAAAATAGCAGGTCTCAAGCAATTTTATGGCATTGATTCTGAAAATGCGCTTTCGTTTTTTACAGTCCACGAACAGGCTGATGAGTTTCACTCTCAGGCGACGCGGGAAGCACTTTTAGAACTTTGCCAGACAGAGGAACAAAAAGAAAAAGCGTTGTCAGCAGCATCAAATGCGGCTTGTGCTCTTAATTTACTTCTTGACGGGGTTTACGAAACCTACTGTCAGGATAAGTAGTTAATGGTTAGTGGTTGTACGTAACGCCGCCCTCTGGCGGTGAGTAACCGCCCAGAGGGCAGCGTTACGGATATTTATCCTCATCATTTTGGCGGTTGCTATATAACAGTTAACAGTTAACAGTTAACAATTAACTAAGTACAGCTTGTGTTGTTTGTTACTCACAATGAATAAGTGAGATATAGATAAATAAAACCGAAAAGCAAGCTGAACATTAGTCAAATCAAGGGTTTGCTAGCTAATACTCACAGAATATAATAAAAATTAGAAGATTAGCAAAAGCGAGATTCCTACCTTGACTACTCAGATTCCTCAAGACTTTGTGCAAGCAATAACAAAAGAACGCAGCGTGACTGATGCTGAGCTGGAGACGGTGTTTATGGCCTTGGACGGTCAGCCTACAGCCGCGATCGCAACTAAATTGGGTATCAGTGATATCGCCGTCCGCAAAAGACTCGGCGAGGTCTACAAAAAATTTAAAATCGGGGGGAATGGCCCTGGGAAGTTGGCAGAATTAAGGCATCAACTACTATTTTTATACCAAGCTGGTCAGGGTTCGGGGGATTTCATTCCGGCGGGTAGAGTAATGGCCTCGGCGGTAGCGATCGCTCACCATCATCAAGATTGGGGTGAGGCCCCCGACGTTTCGGTGTTCTACGGCCGCACTGAGGAATTAGCAGCCTTAAAGCAATGGATTTTATCAGATGGCTGTCGCTTGGTGGCACTGCTGGGTTTGGGAGGCACTGGCAAAACAACTCTGGCAGTGAAGGCGGCTAAACTTGTACAAGATGAGTTTGATTTTATCATTTGGCGATCGCTACGAGCCTGTCCATCTGTGCAAGACCTTTTAGCTAGCTTAATTTCCATTTTCTCTCCCCAGCAAAAAACAGATTTGCCACTAGATGTAAACGCCAGAATTTCCCGGTTAGTTGAATATTTCCGCAAGCATCGCTGTCTGCTGATTTTAGATGATTTCGAGATGGTTCTCAGCCCTGGAGAATTAGCTGGGCGCTATCGGCCCGGACTAGAAGGTTATCGAGAACTGATTGCGCGTCTAGGAGAAGTTAACCACAATAGCTGTTTAATGCTACTCAGTTCCGAAGAACCCACAGAACTTGCTTTAATTTCTGGAGAAAAAGTCAGGTCGCTAAAACCTTCAGTTTCCGAGGAAATTGCACGCGAAATCTTCACTGAAAAAGGCTTATCTGCTAAAGACAAAGAGTGGAAAGTTTTAATCAGTCGCTACGGAGGTAATCTCTTAGCTTTTAAAATTGTGGCAGCAACGATTCAAGATTTCTTTGAAGGTAATATTTCCAAATTTTTGGAGGCTACAGGGCTATTTATTGAAGATCATCTTACCAATTTGCTAACTCAGCAATTCGAGCGGCTGTCTCCTTCTGAAGCCGAGATTATTTACTGGCTTGCTATTACTCAAAATCCAGTTTCGCTAACGAAATTGCGAGATGATATTTTAGTTAAGTCATCTCTTTCTGATTTGCTGAAAAATCTCGAATCTTTAGGTCGGAGGTCGCTAATAGAAAAAACAAATGAAGGAGGAGAAATACTTTTTACGCTTCAGCCTTTGATTATGAAGTATGTAACTGAGGATTTAGTCGAGCAATTACGAAAGGAGATATTGGAAGCGGTTAAGATTCAGGGAACCGAAAAAATGCGGTTGTTAAAAACTCATTGTTTCGGTAAAGCAATAGTCAAAGGTAAAGGTGGAAAAAGTTATCCGACTCGTTCTATTCTCAGCATGGTTAAAAATCACTTGCAAGCTCTATTTATGCAAACTACAGGCTCTTCTGAAGCGCTAAATATTCTGGAAAAACTTGCATCAGATTTGCAAGATAAATCTCAGCTAGAAGTTGGATATGCTAGCGAAAATATGCGGAATATTCTTGCAGAAATGACAAGTTCTTAGTAAGAGGAGGCTGCGATTATCGTAACCCAGGACTTACGCATTAAACTACAGAAACCGGGTTTTTTGAGGAAAATACTTCACCTGACCCCACAGATGCTCTCAAAAACCAGGTTTCTAGGGCCATGAGCGTAAGTCCGATAGCCGCATTGGGATTGAATACGGATTGAGACAGATAAGTAAATCCACCTAATTAACCATAAGATAAGGATGGCTAAAAAGCTGACTGTATAAACATTCTTACTTCTCTGCTAGATAACTAAATTTTTCTACCTTCTACCTTCTACTTAAGAGTTGGTGTAGCGATCGCCCTCAGTTGCAACTACAGATCACACTCTCACCTTAAAATAATCACGCGCCTAGACGACAGCCCTCACATCAAGTCTCAGTATTTCCAATGATGATTGAAGGGTCGAATTTAAAATACTTCCATGTCTACCAATGTGACCTATACTTTAAATGCTATCCTTGCCAGCGCTAGCTGCAAAGGCGTTTTGACCCAGAGCGATCGCCGGATGTTAAAGGAAGCGATCGTCAGCTCCTCTTTTGATGAAGAAGCTCAGCAGTTAGTGAACAGATTGCTGCACGCTATCCGCCGGGGTTGGGTAAGATTAGGATTTTAGGCTCTGGGTTCAAAAATCGAGCGGATGCTTGCATAGAATCAATAGTTAACAACTTTTCCAAACTCAGCCCACAGGGATTAAGCGAAGCGAACCTTATTAAGAGAAATTTTTGCACCCAATTAAATGCGATCGCCTAAACACACGAGACTTAGAGGAGAACTAACTGACAAGAGTTGAGAGACAGCCAGTCTGAGTCCGCGCGGGACGACACTAGGTAAGTCATGATAGATTATAACGGTAAGAGGCTTGGTATGAGAAAGCATCCACAGTTGAGGCGACCTATAAAAAGTTCTTTTATCGTATAAATACTATAAGGCTTTTCAAAAAAAGGATGATTATAGCTATGCTGCATCAGCCCTGCCCTCGATTTCCTCTCACCGCTAAGCTGATTACAAAGCGGAACTCTCCAGGGAGGAAGAGAGATGAAACCTGAAGAGGGTAATGTGCTGGTTGTTGATGACAATGAAGTTAACCGCGACTTACTTGCTCGCCGCCTCCAGCGGCAGGGTCATAAAGTCCAAGTAGCGGAAGATGGCATCCTCGCTCTGGAGATGATGCGATCGCATCCTTTTGATTTGGTGCTTCTCGATATTATGATGCCCCAAATGAACGGCTATCAAGTGCTCGAACATTTGAAGGCGGATGATAAGTTGCGCTACATCCCCGTAATTATGATTTCGGCCGTAGACGATATCGACAGCATCGTGCGCTGCATTGAGTTGGGGGCGGAGGATTATCTTTCTAAGCCGTTTAATCCCGTGTTGCTGAAAGCTCGGATCAGTGCTTGTTTGGAGAAGAAGCGACTCCGAGATCAGGAACAGGCTTATTTGCAAAAGTTGGCTGACGAACAGGGAAAATCCGAGCGGTTGCTACTGAATATTTTGCCTTACGCGATCGCCGAGCGCTTGAAACGCGGAGAAAGCACGATTGCTGACAGTTTCGCTGACGTAACTGTGATGTTTGCTGATTTGGTCGGTTTTACAAAGCTTTCGGCTCATCTGTCGCCTGCGGAATTAGTAGAGTTGCTCAATGAGATTTTTTCAGCTTTTGACCAGTTGGCCGAGTTCTACGGGTTAGAAAAAATTAAGACTATTGGTGACGCTTATATGGTAGTAGGGGGTTTACCAACGCCTCAAGCGGATCATGCCGAGGCGATCGCAGAAATGGCCCTGGATATGCAGGCAAAAATTGCCCAAATGCCCGCTCAAGCCGGTCAACCCCTTAGTATCCGCATCGGCATTAACACCGGGCCAGTGGAAGCAGGAGTTATTGGTACTAAAAAGTTCACATACGATCTCTGGGGTGATACTGTAAATACTGCAAACCGTATGGAATCTCACGGTCTCCCCGGTGCAATTCAAGTGACGGTTGCTACTTATGAACGATTGTGCAATAAGTATATATTTGAGGAGCGCGGTACGATCCCGGTTAAAGGAAAAGGAGATATGACAACTTATCTACTGACTGGCAGAAAAAGTTAATGGCTAATGGCTAATGGCTAATGGCTAATGGCTAATTACTAATTACTAATTACAATTAAAAATGTAAAATGTAGGTTGTTCGGTGAAGCGTAGCATAACCTAAACAAGGCTTACGCGCCCAACCAAAGAAACCGGGTTTTTTACCAAAATACTTCGTTTTGACCCACAGATTATCTCAAAAGCCCTGTTTCTGGAGCCCCATAGTAAGTCCTAAATTAGCCATTAGCCATTAGCTATTAGCCATTACCAATTACCAATTACCTAATTACAAAATGACACCAAATTCCGATCTTCTAACTTACACCCAGTGGATGGGTATCCTTACAGCAGTTATTGCTGTTATTACAGTCCTAGCTTTTATTTTCAAATGGGGTTTTAGGTTTCGTTTGGTAGGCGTTACAAGCTTTATGGGCGTTCTTACCTTTGGTATATTTGCCCTCAGTTTAGCACTCTATACCCGCGCGGAAATTCCTGGGGCAGTTCGCTACACTTTAGTTTACGATACTGGGGGAGCACAAACGGTGATTGCTGTCTCACCAAACATAGGAGAATCTGAGTTAGAAGCTACTATGCAACAAGCGGCGGGGGATTTATATTCTTTCGGTCGTGGGGGACGGGGAAAAGACCAGATGATCATCCGGGTTCGCACCATATTACATCCAAAATCTGGGGTTTCAGTACCGCTATATTTGGGTGAAGTCAGGCGATCGCTTAGTGCGCGAGAAGATGAGAAAATGGCGATCGATATTTTTCCCGATAGCATTGCCCGCTTGAAAGCTTCTCAAGCTTAAATTTGGGTAATTGTTAATGGTTAACGGTTAACTGTTAACTGTTAACTGTTAACTGAGCGATCGATCGACCATTTCATATACCCTGAAATAGTTGTCATTGCGAGCGTAGCGAAGCAATCTCAACACTCTGCGCTTGTACCCCTTAGCTCGTAATAGATAAACGAATTTCCAGATATATAGATATCCGGCTGATTTTGGAAGTAAATCTCTAGAGCTTCTACGCTGTTCATTAATTTTACTCAAAACTAATTAATAGATTACATCACAACTTACCAGTTAACAGTTAACAGTTAACAGTTAACAGTTAACAGCTAACTGTCAGCAATTCAAGCAATATCAGGAGGAAGATTGCTAAACTTAGATTTAGGGGCTGACTGCTGATGGTGATATTGTTGCAGGTATGCACCAATTAAATTTTGTACTTGCGATCGCGTTACCTCACTTCCGGCTTCCAGATGACCCGAAGTTTCAAAGAATACAATGCTGTCAATAGTCTCTAAAGCTAGCATCTGAAATAAAATATGGGTTACGGGCATAGATACTGCCCGAATCCGAGGATCTAAGGGTGTTGAGGAAGCTAAAGCATCCTTGGAAGTAGGGAAAGCGTAAATTACCCGTTTCTCCAAAGTAGGTTGGGTACGATTACTTAAAGTAGTCACGGCCCAACTGCCATCAAGGGTTTGCAGAATGTAATATTGGAGATGGTGCAACTCTTGAGCTAGCAATTTCAGAGCAGGCGCGATCGCTTCTACAATCTGAGGTGTAGTACCATCAGGGCTGGCTTCGTTAATCAGTGTTTGAATTTGTTGGTCTAAATCCATCAGTCAATTTTAGATTTGGGATTGGGAATTGGGCTTACAGAGGGCTTACAGAGCAGTGCGAGTTCGTATCAAAATCTGCAATACCTACCATTATCCTCTAATCTAAATTCCAAAATCTAAAATAGCACGGATGTGCTAGGGTCAATATTAGCTATCAACAATCATGCGGGAAATCTGCCAGAGCGTGGAAAAAATCTTTCAACTGCTGTTGGACGAACTCCAAAAGTCCACTCGTGCTTCTGAGCAGAATTGCCGGGAAGTAGCAGAGCGTTTAACAGCAGAAGTTACTCGAATTTGCACGGAAAGCAAGCGAATTCAAGCTTCCGGCGAGGTGGAGCATTGGGCAATAACTCTCGCTCAGCACCGCTTACAGCAGTGTCTCCAGTATTATCAGTTAGGTTCTGGCCCTGGGCGGGTAGAATTGCACAGTACCTTAAGTGCGATCGTCTACCGCTACATTACTCCTCCACAGGTGCAGTCGAGCTATCAAGCGCGGCTGGAGTTAATTAAAGACTTTTTGCAGGGATTTTACCTGGAAGCTTTAAATGCTTTCCGGCGAGAGGCCCAACTGCCAGCGACTTATAGCCCTCGAACTAGGTTAGAGTTGGCAGAATATATGGCTTTCGCGGAAAGGTTTGGCAAGCGACGGATTCCTTTATCACGCGGTAGGAGCCAACAACTGATCGTACTGCGATCGCAAACCTTTTCCCAACAGCAACCCCACGAAACCTCCGTAGATATGGAGCAGGCCGCTGACGGTGCGGCTCAAGAATCTGATTCTACCTGGAACGATGCAACAGTGACGCGGGTGCGGGAGGCGATGGTAGGTGGCAACTCAACTGATGAGTCAGACTCCCTACGGCAGGCTGTAATTGAAGAATTGATGACCTATTTGGAAGAGCGCAACCAAAAAGACTGCGCTGACTACTTCGCCCTGCGTTTGCAAGATTTGCCCACTAATGAAATTGAGGCAATCTTAGGTTTAACTCCGCGTCAGAGAGACTATTTACAGCAACGGTTTAAATACCACTTGCTCAGATTTGCCCTCTCCCATAGGTGGGAGTTAGTCCACCAATGGTTAGAATCTGACTTAGAAAAGAATTTGGGGTTAATACCGCAGCAATGGGATAGTTTTCTGTTACAAATTGGCTCAGAGCAAGAGAGTTTGCTAAGGTTAAAGCAACAGGGTATGTCAGATTCTGCGATCGCGCAAACCCTCGGTAGCACGGTGGCCCAGGTACAGAAGCGATGGTTTAAGTTACTAGAGCTTGCCTGGGAAATACGCAATCGTTCAGGTTCCGGAGAAGGGGCATCTACTGATGAATAACAGAACGAATAAGAATGAAGACGCTTTCGAGGGTCAGTTTCTCAACTGGCTACTCGAAAAGCCAAAGGCAAGCGGTTCTTCAGAGGAAGAGGAAAACCTCAACCTGCCGATTGATTTAGAAGATATTAATAGGGTGGAATATTTAGAGTGGGATGAACCAGAACCACTTGATGATGAAGAGATTGACTTTCTCTATCCAGAAAGCCAAGCACTTAAATTGGGAGAAATACCGACCGTGCAAGACCGTTTTCAAACATTATTGAAAGAGCGGCTGAAAGCCGAAATCCTACGCAATCCGCCGCTGTTCCCTTGGGAAACACAAGCTAAAGACTACGAATATGATTATCCAGACGGTGCTGCTGATGAATGGGTTCCCCCCTTGCACTTGTGGAGTGCTCAATTGCAAAATCTCAAGTGGGGGAAATTTCCAATTCCTCTAACTGAGAAGGTTTTTGCTCAATTGCTAGAACCTTGTCAGGAAATCGTATTATCGGGATTGCGAGAAGGGGCAAAAATGGTACAGGCTGTAGAAAAAGCTCTGTTTCCCCAACAGTATGACACTCTTAATGATTTGACGCGCTTAGTTTTATTAGGTTCTGTGCGCTGTTTTTCTGATGTCGATCGACTCCCCCGCTATGAAGAGGCTACGCCAGAACAACAGATGGTGTTGTCGCTATTAGCAGCGCGGGAAATTATGGGTTCTCTAACTTTAACTTGTCCGCTAAATCAGCCGCCAATTGAACGGCAATGGCTGACGGGTGCGGGTGTGTTGACTCTTCTTGCTGAATATCAATCTGTAGAGAGGCAAAGTAGAGCTTCTATTAGAGTTGAGTGCCAATTACCTGCTGGGGGAAGTGTGGAACTCAAAGCAGGGGAAGCATTAGCAGCAGCCCATCGGCCTAATTCTGGCTATTTGAGTGTGGAATTGTTTGAGCTTCAAGCTAATAAGACTTACCCGTTAACAGTTAGGTTTCAAAATCAAGAACATAAACCTCTGAAGTTTGCTGTTTATCCGACTTTGGGGGTTAATAATTAAGTCTGGATATATTGGCTTGATGATGAGTAATGGGTAATTGGTAATGGGTAATTGGTAATTGGTAATGGATAATTACCAAATTCTCCTCCCCAGTATCTTTGCGTCTTATTCTGATTAGATTTTGATGCGATTACAACAGTTGTTTGTTGTGAATATTTGTGCTGCCCATGTCGTAGAGCCAGAATTTCTGGCAGTCTCCGAGGTGGGTAGTCGCATTGGTCTGGTTTTAGCTAGACACGGCAATTTTTAGATGATTCTTGATAGGTTGAGTTTGAGAGATTGATTGATAATTGGGAATTGTTAGGCCATCCAAAGTAGTTTTAAGATGTGCGCTTCGGAGATAACTGTTATAAGTTTGGAAAGTTTAGCGGAGATTGAAGTTATAACTGAGTTTGTAGAGGGCTGAGTACGCAAACAGGAGTTGGCGATGGCACGGGATGAGGCATATCGGAAAGCCGAACAACGCATAGAAGCAGCACGGCTAGAGGAAGCAACAGAACTTGCTCTTGAGAATATGGGACTGACTGAGGTGCCAGAGGCGATCTCAGCCCTCACCCAGTTGCAATGGCTTAACCTCGACAAGAACGAATTAACAGAAGTGCCAGAAGCGATCACAGCCCTCACCCAGTTGCAATGGCTTTTCCTCAACGACAACGAATTGACAGAAGTACCAGAGGCGATCGCAGCCCTCACTCAGTTGCAATGGCTTTTCCTTGAAAGCAACCAATTGACGGAACTACCAGAGGCGATCGCTTCCCTCACCCAGTTGCAAGATATTGACCTCTCCAATAACCAATTGAGGGAACTGCCAGAGGCGATTTCAGCCCTCACCCAGTTGCAATGGCTTAACCTCGACGAGAATGAATTGAGGGAATTGCCAGAGGCGATCGCATCCCTAACCCAGTTGCAAGCGCTTGACCTCTACAACAACCAATTGAGGGAACTGCCAGAGGCGATCTCAGCCCTCACCCAGTTGCAATCGCTTAACCTCAACAACAACCCTCTCAACCCCGACCTCGCTGCTGCCTACGAACAAGGCATTGAAGCAGTGATGCAATATCTACGGGCAAAAAAAGAAGGAGAGGTGACACTGAATGAAGCCAAGCTAATTTTGGTCGGTGAGGGGGCAGTGGGTAAAAGTTGTGTGTTAGGGGCGTTACGAGGGGATGAATGGGTAGAAAATCGCCCCACTACTCACGGAATTGAGATTAAGCGTGTCATTGTCACCAATTCAGCTAACGGCACAGAAATCATACTGAATGGCTGGGATTTTGGTGGACAGCGGGTGTATCGTCCTACGCATCAGTTATTTTTCAGTGCGCCTGCGGTGTATCTGGTAGTTTGGAAGCCGCGAGAAGGGCCACAGCAGGGCTTTGTCAAAGAATGGATTACCTTGATCAAACACCGGGAACCAGATGCTAAGGTGCTGGTAGTGGCAACGCATGGCGGCCCCGGACAACGACAGCCTGATATTGACCGCCAAGAACTAATTGACCTATTTGGTAGCGATACCGTTGTTGGTTTCTTCCATGTCGATAGTAAACCCAATCAGGAAAATCATTTCTGCACGGGAATTGCGGAATTACGAGAAGCAATTACTAAAATTGCAGCCGCTTTACCAGAAATGGGGCGATCCGTTCCGGCAAAATGGCAACGAGTACGGGAAACTTTGCAAACCAAAGACAAGCCTTATTTGCCATATAAAGAGGTAATTAGCCTTTGTACTGCCCAAGGAATTGATGAACAGCAGGCAGAATTATTCATCCAGATTTCTCACAGACTTGGGCATTTAACTCATGGCTCTTTCGGCATCCTGTGGTAAAATGTATCAGATACTACATTTTACTAGGTTGCGAGCAATGGATCTTCACTTAGATATTTTATTAAATTTACCGAATGTAAGTGTTTTTACTTGTTATGATCGAGAAGGATTCAAGA
>NZ_JAQMUA010000271.1:0-4615 GCF_028330895.1 Kamptonema animale CS-326
GAGCAGGGGAGCGGGGGAGCAGGGGAGCATTTCTCGCTCTACACCAGTTAATCCCTCTCCGCCATCTACCCTATTTCCCCCATCTCCTCCATCCCCCCCATCTTCCCCATCCCCATCTGGGCCTGTTCCAGAGAATTTTACCGATCCGTCGGAACAGTCAGCACCCGCTGGTTTAGATGTAGAAGCGAGTGCTAATAAGCCCATCAGCACCATCGAAGCGTACTTGATGCGCCAAGAACTCACAAATCTTTTGGGTAGGTTTGAAAGCTCTCTGATCGCGGCTAATTCTGCGAATATAGCTATCAACCTCAACGCCGCAAACCTTGCACCCCAATTGGTAGCGGCGACTAACAATATGGGTGGTGGGGTTGCTACTAGACCTCCAGTTATACAAGGGGCCGCTGCGGGTGCGATCGCACAGGCGAAGCAAGTGCTACAAGAATTCGATCGCCTGATCGCAGCCCAAAACTACACCGCCGCTAGGCAACAATGGTTACAAGCGCGTCAACAACTGTGGCGAAACTACCCCACAGAAGGACAACGAGTCGGGGCAGAAATTCGTGCCGTTTGGCTAGATCGAGGCAGTATTGTCAAGGCTGGTTCTGAGCAAGGATTAGCCGCAATTTTTGACCGTCTCGCCCAAGCTGGCATCAATACAGTTTTCTTTGAAACTTTAAATGCTGGATATCCTATTTATCCCTCTCAAGTTGCACCGCAACAAAATCCCTTAATAGTTGGGTGGGACCCACTGGAATCTGCGGTGAAATTAGCCCACGAGCGGGGTATAGAGTTGCACGCTTGGATCTGGGCTTTTGCTACTGGAAATAAGCGGCATAATGCCTTGCTGGGACTCCCTGGGGATTATCCAGGACCGGTACTTTCAGCTCATCCAGATTGGGCCAATATAGATAATCAAGGTCGCCGCCAGCACGTTAATGACGGCAAATTTTACCTCGATCCTGCCAATAAAGACGCCCGCAGTTATTTATTACAAATAATTGGGGAAATTTCCAGTAAATACAAAGTTGACGGTTTACAACTGGATTATATTCGCTATCCTTTTCAAGACCCAAATTTGGGTTTTAGTTTTGGTTATGGGAAAGCCGCCCGCGAACAATTCCAGCAAATCGCAGGTGTAGATCCGGTTAAACTTTCTCCAGATAGTGGCGATTTATGGCGTAAGTGGACGGAGTTTAAAACCGAACAAATTAATAGCTTTGTCGCGGAAGTTTCCCAGTTTTTGCGACAGAATCACCCTGGCACAATTTTGTCAGCAGCAGTATTTCCTCACCCAGAAAGTCAGCGGATTTATAAGATTCAGCAAAACTGGGAAGTTTGGGCGCGTCGGGGTGATGTGGATTTAGTTGTGCCGATGACTTATGCTTTGGATACTAATAGACTCCAACGGATTGCACAACCCCTAGCGAGGGAACAGAATTTAGGCCCGACTTTAATTGCTCCAGCAGTGAAGTTATTGCAGTTACCTGAAATTGTGGCAATTGACCAAATTCAAGCTTTGCGAGATTTGCCAACGGGGGGTTATTCAATTTTTGCTGTTGAGACAATTACTAATAATTTGCAAAGTTTTTTTAGTCGCACTCAAGGTCAAACTCCTGTGCGTTCTCAGTCTGCAAATGGGCCTATTCCTTATCGTCAACCTTTTGAAGCTGCTGCTGTTCGCTATACTGCCTTAAAGCAGGAATGGAGTTTGCTTTTAGCTACTAATCAACTGCGAATTTCTGATTCTGAGCTTAAGGGTTTACGCTCTCAATCTGATGAGTTAGCGCAGGCTTTGAGTGCATTGGCTGCTAATCCTTCTGGGGATAAGTTAGGGAATGCTAGGAGGTTGTTAGAAGCTTTTGAATCTCAGTTTCAAAATTCAATGCGGCTTCATTCTATGGAGAATAGTTATCAGGTTCAAACTTGGCAGAATCGTTTGGCGAGTTTGGAGATGCTATTACGTTATGGGGAGAGGGTAGAGTTGAACCGCCGATGAATGCAGATGAACGCAGATCAATAAAAATATCTGCGTTTATCTGCAACTATATTTATTTCTCTGATTCAAACAAATCAGCAGGAGACATTTGGAAAAAATCAGCAAGTTGGCGAATTTGCTTGGCTGTGAGTTTTCGCTTACCGCTCAATACTTCAGAGAAAGTAGACTCTGATTTAAAAATAGGTACTAAGTCTTTTTTTTCTAGATTCTGTTCTTCTAAGAGAGCCTTAATTAATTTTATTCCTTGAAGCTTAGGTATAGGCTCCTGGTAAAGTAGTTGATGCTCGTAGACTAGACTCCCTAGAACATTAAGGTAGTCTTGTTCATCTGGTGTTAACTCGCCCTTATCTATGAGTGAATCGATTACTTTTTGGGTAGCATTCAATTCCTCTTCAGAAATAATCGGGCGAGGAGGAAAGCTTTTAAGCAAGTCTATGTATTCGTTATTAGTTTGTATACCAAGAGTCATTTTTCCAGTCCTCTTTGTCATATTCCGCATGGGTAAGAATATTGCGGATGAAAACTTTTTGATACTTATAATCTACCAAAGTGATTAATCTATAATTGTTACCACTGATGTTAAAAACTGTGAAATTCTCTACTTGATCTGCGGAGGGGAATAGTTGCCGCAACTCGTTAAAGTTCTGCCATTTAGCCTTTGCTGTGCGTTGGTTCCACAGTTGCAAGCTATTCTCTGCATTAGGGTGTTCTTCCCAGAACTTTTGTAGTCGCGCAGGAGTGATTACGTGCATGATATATTTTGAGGATGGGGTAAATATTCATAATCGATAAGTGTGCTATTGTTGAGCTACATCATTTATCTTAGCAAATTACAAATATCCTGTCAAGATTCTTCACCATTTTTTATACTATTTTTAGACTTTTTAGAAATCTTCTGCTGAGAAAATATTCGGCAATTATTTATATCAGAATTCTCTTGAGCAATTATCTGAGTATTTGACATACTTACTAAATTATATTGAACATTTTCCCCGTAAATAGTTAGAGAAATCTGACAAATTTCTAGGAAGTTAATAAACCACTGACAATCATCCTGCTTTTCATCTTCATAATACTGGATTAATCGGGCAAGACAAACTTCTAAATGCAGCCGCGAATGCTGAGAAATTAAAATTAACTTCAGCAACAAAATCCCCAAATTCAAAGGATTTCCTTGAGAAGCGAATATTCTAAAAATTGCCGAGGGTTTACCAGAATTTTGAATAGTTAAGTATTTAATTAGATAATTGCAAGTTCTGAGCAGTAAATTGGCATTAAATTTTTCTTCATCGTTTTCGGGGGAAATAAGATTAAGTCTGTTAGTTAATTTAGTTTGAATAATTTTTACTAAAACACTATGTTCAACTAAATAAAATAAATACTGAATTAGAGATTCTTTAAACTGCTTGTAGCTCATGTTTTGGCTCTGAGCTATGAAAATATTAGCTAACCTGGGATAACTCAAAGAACCTCGGTGTACCAAAATCATTTTAATTAAATTCAGAGCTTCATCGCCTAAAAGTGTGGGATTATGGTAAATTATGTGTTTAAATGCAGGTGATTGACAGCGAGATGTGTACATTGCAAGTTCAAACTTGTACTGCTCTTTTATCTGCTGCGATAAAATTCTAGCCGCTTGACGTTGTTCTTCTGAATTTGAGGGGTCTACATATTGAGTAGCTAGTAAAAAAGGGGTGTAGCGGCTAGTCCAGTGAGTTTGAGCAACATCATATTTAGATACAAATAGCTTGATTTCTTCGTAGTCTTTGCTTTTCACAAAGTTGATTAGCCAAACTTTGAGTATTCTCAGAGGATGATCTAAAGGGGGCTGGGTTGACTGTTCTTTACCAATAACTTGAACTAATTCGAGAGACAGTTGGTATTGCTTCTGAGACATCCAGTTATTTAGTAAGATGTAGCAGCAACGCTTAAACAAATTTTTATACTCTAATTCATTTTTAACCAAAACTATTGTATGTACGGCTTGAATTACTTCAGAACTTACGGGAAGAATTAGCGCAATAAATAAATTTTTAAATTCTTGAAATACTGAGGCTGGGGTACAGGATTTTACGCTCTCAATAAAAAATTTGTAGATAGTTTCTTGAGCGCTATGAACATTCAATTCAACATTATTTAATTTAACTAATTCTTGATTTTGATTGCCCTCAGATAATGTATTATTCGCTATTGAGGGCGACAGAACTTTTGACTCTTTCGTGTTTGCAGAAGATAAAAAGTCCTGAGATGCCATAGTGTCCTCTATCAGTTGAATTGAGTTCTTATTATTATATGGCGGCCTCTAGTTTTATGTCGAAACCCTAAATTTTATTATATGGATATGGCGGACTCTAGTTTACTGTCGAATCCCTCATAGGAGCATTTCAGTTTTATGCTGCTACACTTAAAAATTTTTAATCCTTATGAAATGATGTAAAATCAAGATATTAACTGTTTTATTTCAATTAGACAAGTGGTTGAGTGCGGAAATAAACCCGCAAAACTACTTGGGATTGGGGGGGGAACACTTTCTGTGGATAGGCAAATCTATCTAAATTTGGAGCTAGCCTTGCTCTTGGGAGTTTAGCAACACTACTTGACCCTTTGCGATCGCGAAAA
>NZ_JAQMUA010000272.1:0-19323 GCF_028330895.1 Kamptonema animale CS-326
CCTTACCTTGATCTCGCAAAGCAGGGAAAAAATTGGGGTTAAGATCGATCGCCTTTTGATAAGAAGCTAAAGCATTTTCATAACGCTGTAACCCATCCGACAATACGGAACCCCGATTATGCCAAGGTAAATAGTATTTCGGGCGAATTTCCACCGCCTTATCGTAAGCATTCAGTGCATCTTGAAAGCGCTGCATGAAAAATAGGGTACTACCTTTACCAATCCACGCCGGATAAAAATCTGATTTAATTTGAATGGCATTATCATAGGCGGCTAACGCCTCTGTATGACGCTGCAATTTACCCAATACGCGGCCTTTATCTACCCATGCCTTGACATTCTCTGGTTTTTGTTTAAGCTGATTATCAAGTAAAGCGATCGCTTCTTTGTATGCGCCTCCTGCATCTTGAGTTCGCTGCAAATACTCCAATGCTAAGCCCTTATTTTCCCACGCTTGGGAGTCATCTGGGTTAGTCGCGATCGCCTTATCAAAAGCTACCAAAGCATCATCATACTTACCCAAACCAATCAACGCCACGCCTCTACCATTCAAACCCTTAGCATCTGTTGGCGCGATCGCGATCGCCTTTTCGTGGGCCTCCAGCGCCTCATTATAACGTTGTAATTTGTACAAAACTTGACCCTTCGTGTTCCAAGCTTGATAAAAATCTGGCTTGTATTGTAGCGCCTTATCGTAAGTCACCAGCGCCGCGTCATAGCGTTCTAAACTAGATAGTGCATCGCCTTGATCCTTCAAAACTTCAGGATCGTTTGGTTTAATAGCTATGGCGCGATCGCACGCCTGTACTGCTTCTTCTCCTTGTTCCGCCTCAATCAACCCATTACATTGATTCAACAAATAAATAAATTGTACAGACGGCCAGATAAATATGCCGCCTACAGTCAGCAAAACGGCTAATATTGCCAGAGAAATAGGCAAAAATTTTCGACGCGATGTAGGGACAGTAACGATCGCTGTCGTTAGAGGTAATTTAGCAGTAGTCGATTCTTCCTCGATCGCCGGAGGAACCGCCACTAAATCCTCTGTTTTAGCTTGATTGCTATCAGCTACCCGCTGTTGCATTGCCCCATTTCTTGTGTCGGAATCAGAGTGAATTTCTGACCTTTCCTTAGCAGGTAGCAAGGCACCCTCCCCACTAGCTTCTAGCTCAAAAAAATCGCCATCTTCTAACTCAAAATATGGATGAATTTCTAACTCGCCTGCCACCTTGGGAGTGCTGTGAACCTTCCGCAAATCATTGAGGACTTCATCTACAGATTCATAGCGCGAGCGAAAATAGCTGAGCACCATCTTATCTAAAATTGCCCCTAAAGTCTCACTAACTTGAGCTTGCGACCGCCAATTCACTTCCCCCGTATTTGGTTCTTGACCTAATTCTGCTGGAAATACCCCTGTTAAAGCATGAATCGCCGTCATCCCTAAAGCATAAATATCACTATTAGGGCGCGGATTTCCAGCTTGCTGTTCCTTCGGCATATATCCAGGTGTACCGATAACATTAGTAATGCTCAATTGCCCTTGATAATTCACTACTAAAGTGCTAATTTGCTTAACTGAACCAAAATCAGTTAACATCACCCTGCCATCCAAGGAACGCCGGATTAAATTATCAGGTTTAATATCGCAGTGAATAGTTTGTTCGTGAGCAAAAGCCAGAGTTAAAAGAACATCTTGTAAAAGGTCAACTACCTGCTCTTCATTAAATCGACTGCGGGCAATTTCTTTACTAACTTCTTCACCTTCTATAAATTCCCAAACTAAATAAAACTCTTGATTTTCTTCAAACTCACCCAACAGGTCTGGAATCAATTCGTTTTTACCCAAACTGTACATAACTTGGGCTTCAGTTTCAAATATTCTTCTCGCTTCCCGTACAATCAAAGGGTTATTTGCTTGCAGCTTAAGTTGCTTAATAACACAGCGAGCATTATCAGTTCGCCGCTGATCTAGAGCCAAATAAGTTTGTCCAAATCTCCCTTCTCCCAACAAACTAATAATTTTATAGCGCTTATCTAATATTTGTCCTATTCTGTGCAGTCCCCGGATTTCATTAACTACAACCCGCAGATCGTCTAAAACTTCCGTTGCTGACTGATAGCGATCGCGATATTGCGACCTGACCATTTTATCTAAAATATCTGCTAGCTGTTCGTTCACTTCTACCACATTCCGCCAGACCACTTCATCGGTTTGCGAATCTCGCGGCAATCTCAGAGGAACCACCCCAGTTATAGCTTGAATAGCAGTCATTCCCAAGGCATAAATATCGCTATTAAAACGCGGTCTTCCTCCCAAATGTTCAATCGGCATATACCCCGGCGTACCGATCACAGAACCACTGGTTTGCCCAGAGGTATTAATTACTAAAGTTTCTATTTCTTTAACCGCGCCAAAGTCAATTAGCACAATTTTGTGGTCAGACTTGCGCCTAATTAAATTAGATGGTTTAATATCGCGGTGAATCACATTTTGCTGATGGATGTACTCTAAAACTTCCAGAACATCCACCAACATCGTCACCACATCGCTTTCATTCCACCGCTTACCTTCAGTAATTTCTCGGCTCAAATCTTGACCGTCAACAAAATCCTGAACTAAATAAAATTCTTGATTTTCCTCAAAATGAGCTAAAAGTTTAGGGATTTGATCGTGATCGCCCAACTTTTCCAAAGTTGAAGCTTCTAGTTCAAATCTCCGTCGCGCTTCGTCTAAAATTGCCGGATTAGTTGTATTCGGCTGAAGTTGTTTGACAACGTACAAGCTTCCTTGAGAATCCTGCTCATCTTCGGCGCAGTAAGTCCTGCCAAAAGCTCCTCTCTTGAGGTCTTGAATGATTTTATAGCGTCCTTTTAGCGTTTGTCCTTCTTTCATGGGTTCTTTATGAGCAGGGTTAAGTGAACGATTTGTAAAATCTGAAATTTATAATAACTAGCCTGAAAACCCGTTGCCTAATTACCGGGGAATGTCAATTACAATACAAGTTGCATCCCTAAATCCTGATATCAGGTTTTTTTTGAGAAAAAACCTAACTCGCTCTGGAACATATCTAACCTAACAGCGATCGCAAATTAGATCGTAATCCTTAAGGAGATGCGATCGCCACACAAGCACATAATTTTTGCCAGTAAATAAATAGTGCTCATACCTAGCCTTAAGCCAAATGGCCCAGCCATAGAGAAAGCACCCAGTTGGAGGAAATATTTTGCTCTGCCTTACCCTGAGCCTGTTACACTTTGGAAATCCACAAGTTCTCAGGCTGTAAAAATATTACTTTAGAATCAACAAGGAATTAACATCAGTACAATGGCCTATTTAGAATTTGAGGATGCCGAAGGGTATCTGGCTTTCCTCAGAGCAAAAGAGATTGGTGAAACGCACGTAGATATACATTGGGTCATAGGCCCACGTGACGAAAGGGGAGCCGCCCTGATTACAGCTTACATTGTACTTAGCCAGCAGGTACTAGGTCACGTAGTTCACTTTAAGGAACTGGTCTCAGAGATTACCACTAGCTGCCCCCTAGAGGAAAGACAAGTGGCGATGGAGAACGTGCAGCATAATCTCAAGGACTCTAAGTATCGACTTCAAGAGATGGGGTTCAAAGTTCACGCTGGCATCTGGAAAGTATAGCAAATAACTAGGTAGACAAAAATCAACAAGTATGTAAACACATATTAAGCAGCTAGAACCTTATTCCCTTCTAGATAACTGAATCTTTATGCCCTCTGCCTTCTACCCTCTAGTTTCTCCCCTAGTTTGGTTTATGTAAAGGAAAAATTTGTTGGTGCGGTTGCATTTTCCAGACTATAGGTTAAGTTAAGAGGCGTTCCCCTTCCAACTCTGGTTGCTAGGATAAAGCTTCTTTGCTGGCAAACTGCTGAGAAAATTTTTCATTTGAGAATCAGTTCTCAGGTTAGTCAAAAGTCCATTGCTTTCTAGCCGGATCTCTTAAAGCACAAGAATTTCAAACATTTTTAAGTTTGAATTTTGAATTAATTATTCCATGATGCCGCTAAAATATCTGATCGCCCAGATTATAAAAGTATCAGGAAAAGTGCCTCTCGGCACTGTCCTAGTAGTACCCTTCACACTCCAGACTTTTGCGGCCGTAGCACTGACAGGGTGGCTCTCGCTGCGGAATGGGCAAAAGGCTGTTAATAATGTGGCAACCCAACTTCGCAGCGAAGTAACTGCCCGCATCCAGCAACACCTTTACAGCTATGTAGAAACACCTCATACTATCAATCAAATTAACATCAATGCCTTCCGTCTTGGTCTTTTAGATTTGCACGACTCCGAAGGCCTCAAGCGCTATCTTTTTAAACAAATTCAAAGTTTTGATACTATCGGCTACATTCAGTTCTCCTCAGAAGAAAAAGAGTTTATTGGCGTGGAACGCCTTGATGATGGTCAATTACGAATTGGAGTTTGCGACCAATCCACTAACTACGACTTTCATAGCTATGCTGTCGATAACTTAGGTAATATTTCCAAGCTGTTAAAAGTTACTCCTAACTACGATCCCCGACCTCGCCCCTGGTATACAGCCGCAGTTAAAGCTGGCAAAGCGAAATGGAGCAAAATTTACACATATATTGGCTTTCCCAAACTGGGTATTACTGCTGCTAGACCAGTTTATGGCAATCAAGGGGAACTCTTAGGTGTAATTGGTGCTGACCTGGTACTCTCCCAGATTAATCAATTCCTGCGAAGTCTGGAAATTGGTCGCTCAGGACAGACTTTTATTATCGAACCCTCTGGAGAACTGGTGGCAAATTCAACTCCTGAACAGCCTTTCTTTGGTCGTAATAATGACCCTAAACGATTGTCAGCAACAGGTAGCCCAAATGCGTTGATTCGCTCGACGGCGCAGCATTTAGTTGAAAGATTTGGGGATTTTAATAAAATTAAAAGTAGCCAACAATCGGATTTCATCCTCGATGGAAATCGCCAATTCGTTCAGGTGACACCGCTTTCTGATGGTAGAGGCCTTGATTGGTTGATTGTGGTTGTTGTGCCAGAAGCAGATTTCATGGATGAAATTAACGCCAATACTCGCACTACTATCTTGCTCTGTTTGGGTGCGCTGATAGTAGCGACGCTACTAGGAATTCTTACTTCTAAATGGATTGTGGGGCCGATTGAGCGTTTGAGCAAGGCTGCGGAAGCTTTTTCACGGGGAGAATGGGAAGGGGAACTACAAGTAAATCGTTCGCAGGAGTTGGGAGTTTTAGCTCGATCTTTTAACAGCATGGCTGGTCAGTTGCAAGAGTCTTTCGCTACTTTGGAAGAGCGAGTGGAAACTGCTACTGAGGAACTTCAGGAAGCTCTAGTTTATTTGAGTGCCATCGTCGATAATTTGGCTGATGGTTTGTTAGTAATTGACCAAAATGGAAAGATTGCTCGTTTTAATCCAGCTCTTTTAGTTCTATTTGATTTGAGCGAAATTAACCTTGAGGGCAAAGAGTACCAAGAGGTGTTTGGGAGTGAGGTAACTCAATTAATGGAACACAGTAAAAGCTGTCCCAGAGATGTTTTTACATTGGAAATCCCTTTGGCTAGGGGTCGCACGGGTAAGGCGGCTGTAACGGCTATTTTGAAAGACGATAATAATCTGCGTGGCTCCCTAATTCGAGGTCAGCAAAGTCTGGATACTACCGCTAATATTGAGCCACAATCTCCAATTACTCAGGAGAAATCTTCAGTTGCTAATGCTCAGTGTTCGATTCCCATTTCCCAATCTGGCAAAATAGCTTATTTAGGAACAGTGATTCTAATTAGAGATATTACTGCTGAGAAAGAGGCCGAAGCGGAAAAGATGGGGTTGATAGCTTCTCTGCAAAAATCTCAGAAAAAATTAGCTCTACATTTTCAGCAAACGCCGTTGGGCGTGATTGAATGGAAGGTGAATTTTGAGGTATCTGAATGGAATCCAGGGGCGGAACAAATTTTTGGATATAGCCGCGAAGAAGCTTTAGGGCGCAATGGGATCGAGCTTTTAATTCCTAACACAGATTTAAGTTACATCAATCAGCTTTGGGCAGATTTATCGACAAATCGGGGAGGGAGGCGCAGCACTAATGAGAATGTAAGGAAAGACGGTAAGATTATTTTATGCGAGTGGTACAACACGACTTTAATTGATGATGATGGTAATGTGGTAGGAGTAGCTTCTTTAGTTCAGGATGTAACGGAACTACACCGCATAGTCGGGGAGCTACGAGCTTCTGAGGAGCGTTTTCGCCAAATGGCCGAAAATATCCATGAGGTTTTTTGGATGATTGACCCCAATCAAAAGCAGATACTTTATGTAAGTCCTGCTTGCGAGCAAATTTGGGGTTGCAGTCGTCAGAGTTTATACGAAAATCCCCAATGTTTGGCAAGTGCAATTCATCCCGATGACCGCGAGCGGGTGATGTCTTTTATTGAGAAAAATACGCGAGCAGAGTACGATCGAGAATACCGGATTTTGCGTCCTGACGGTTCTATTTGCTGGATTCGCGATCGCGCTTTTCCGATATATAATGACGTAGGGGAAATTTACCGCGTTGTTGGCATTTCTGAGGATATTACTCAACGTAAACTCGCCGAAGAATTTCAAAAAGTTGCCCAATCTGCGGTTGCAGCTAATCAAGCCAAAAGTGCTTTTTTAGCAAATATGAGTCACGAATTACGTACTCCTCTCAATGCAATTATTGGTTACAGCGATCTGTTGAAAGAAGATGCTGAAGATTTGGGAGCTGAAGAATTTATCTCGGATTTAGATAGGATTCAGAGGGCGGGAAAACATCTGTTAGGCTTGATTAGTGACATTCTTGATATTTCTAAGATTGAAGCAGGAAGGATGGAACTTTACCTGGACACCTTCAACCCTATGGATTTGATTGATGAGGTAATTTCTACTGTAGAACCGCTAGCTATGAAAAATTCTAACAAGTTGGAGGTTTCTTTTGGTAGCAATTTGGGTGAAATGTATGCCGATCTTACTAAGACTCGCCAAATATTACTTAATTTGCTGAGTAATGCAGCTAAGTTTACTAAGGATGGTACTATTACTATTACTCTTACTAAGGATAAAAAGGTAGGAAATGAAGAACTATCTAATGCTGATATAGAAAATGAAGGAGATTATTTATGTTTCTTTTTGTTCCAAGTTGCTGATACTGGAATTGGGATGTCCGCCGCGCAATTAGAGCATTTATTTCAACCTTTTATGCAAGGGGATACGTCTACTACAAGGCAATATGGTGGTACGGGGTTAGGATTGGCAATTAGCCGCCACTTTTGCTTAATGATGGGTGGTGATATTGAAGTTGAGAGTAAGTTGGGTTCTGGGTCTGTTTTTACTGTTAGGCTACCAGTTAAGTGTTAAGAAGAAGGAAGAAGGAAGAAGGAAGAGGGGGAGCGGGGGAGCGGGGGAGCAGGGGAGCAGAGGAGCAGAGGAAACCCTTTCCCCAATTAGCAATTAGCAATTAGCAATTAGCAATTAGCAATTACCAATTACCCATTACCCATTACCCATTACCCTTTCAATTTACCCGAATAAAAGCACTCCCCCGCCGTACACCTGCTTCTTCACCAGTGCTCGTTAAAGTAAGCGAGCGCAAATGGTCAAAAAACGGCCTAGCAGATAACTCAATCAACCTCAAAAGCGGTATTTGCCGCTCCCACACAGGCCTAATTGACGGCCAATCTAAGTATAGATAACCATAATTTAACTGGGGTAAAGGTGCAATGCTAGTTTGAAAGTCACTATTTCCAGCCAGACTTCCAGTTTGTGAAGCTTTCAGTGCTTCATCCATTGCCTCTACAGAAGTGGTAAAAACTTCGTATTCCCCAACAGTAGCATGAACGCCCTTAGCTTCAGCTTTAATAGCTGTATTTTTATTATTAAAATTAGAGCTAGTAGTCAAGCGCGTCCATGCCGAAATCTTTTGATTATTCAGATTAAAACTGCCAATGCTATAATCTTGACTGAGAGCGATCGCATCCAAACGAGCGATGGCCTTTTCAGACTCCGGTGATTTTTCAGCCGCAAAAATCCAATCAGGGCCATTGCGATCTGGGCGGGGTAACAAAGCTAAAACATACTCGCCGCGCACCCAACTAAATATATCCTCTGCTAAATCAATACCCCAACTTACTTTGAGATCCGCTAGAGGTTGATTTACCAATTTTGAGAGTAGATCGTTACCAGTAACTCCAGCAGCAATTTCGTTCCAAAGATGATTAAGATCCGTACTTGCTGCCACAAAAGGACTCGCCTCTGGGACATAATCTAAAGCCTTAACTAGCCCAGATTTGGGGGACGGAGATTGAAAATTTTTACCTTCAGGGGACACTAAAACAGCTTCTGCAAGTAATCCTTGCCGATTTATTCCCATAGCGATCGCCAGTGTTGAGGGAGATGTAATCGGATTTGGATTTTGTGCATCACCAATTTCCTTTTGAGTACCAATCCAATCATTTACTTCCGCTATATTTGCAAAGGCTACAGCTATTCTGCCACCTTTTAACTCTTCTAAAGTCTTTTGATATTCAGCATTATTATTCAGATTTAGATTGGCAGCTTGAACGTTATTAATTGCTTCTCGCAACACCTTGGGATGGTTAGCCAAGAGAACAAAACTATGATGATTTGAGGAACTGCTACCAACTACAGCAGTAGCTAAATTTGGCGATCCTTCTGAAGACAGAGATGAAAGAGTGTTACCCACACTCCCTGTCCTGTAAATTAATTTCACGCCTTTATATTGTTCAGAAACTATATTTTCACCACTAACGGTAGGTTTCTGCCAGAAGCGTTCTAGAAATTCTCGACTAAGGTCAGGATCGTCGCTTGCCAGAGCTAATAATAGCCCAATTTGTTTGCCATTGCTGCGATCGCGATCGAAATCCGTCGCCGTTACCGCCAGAGTAATTTCATCCCCCAACCAGGGCTTAATATCTCGACTGTAATCCAAACCCGTATTTGCCAACAAGCTTTTTTTAATTTGGTTAACTTCAGAGTGCGTAGGCGTAGCCAGCCGAAGGCATCGCCCTTTCTCTTGGAAAGGAGAAAAAACCTGCTGCAAAGCTTCCAACCGATCGGGATTTACTAGCATTGATAACATAGCAGGCGCACTCTTCGGCACAAACATCGCAGCCACAGGCGCACCAGTTGGCCCACCTTGCAGCAAATTCAGGGGGGTGTTAGCCCTTAGCCAGTAAAAACCACCTGCACTTAACGCGAATAAGGCAAGAATGCCAGGAATAAGAAAAGATAAAAAGGAGCGTAACTTCATAAGTTAGTGGAAATCTAGTCAACTATTATAACTATTATTGAGGTCTGAGTTTATAGTAATTTTAACTGATTTGTAAAGCTAAGGTTTTTTGCCTAACCGCAGAGAACGCACAGGAATACAAAAAATGCTTGCGAGCGATCGTAAGATGAGTATAGCCTAATTATAGGGTAAGATTTTGATGTTATTACAAAATCGTTCACAGTTTGATGTTTCTCCTAAGTCCTTTCAACAGTAAACTCTAGTCAGGATTCGCAACTACCATGCAAACTGCTTCAGTCCTATCTGCTTGGCAACAACTGAGAAATCGTGCCATTACTTGCGAGCAAGCGCTGCAAAGCTTAGTAGACGATCAGGGAATCGTAAATTTGCAGTTACTTGACCGAGAAGTTAGCTTTCGCTTTTTTCGGGAGTTTCCCGATAGAAATATATTACCACCTCTAATTCCTCTATTGTTGTGGCGAAACTGCTATTATTTGGGTTCTCCCGTAGAGATATCTGTAGAATCGCTCAAAATAATGAGCGATCGCACTTTCAGCGATATCAAAATTATTCCTATTGATGACAAGAGTTACCGCGCCTGGTTTCACAGCCAAAATCTAGACCCAAACCGCATTAGTTCTGCGCCTTTAATCAATCCGATTACTGGAGAATTAGAACCAGAAGATGTTAGTGAAACTACAGAACTTTACCTCACAAAAGCAGCCGATCAAATTGGTAGAATTAAAACTTTGATTTCGGGGGCGCTGCGAAACCGCGCTAGCGATATTCACCTCGAACCTGGGACAGATGGTTTAAGAGTTCGCTACCGGATTGATGGAATTTTACGGAAAATTACTACTTTTCCTACGGAGATTGGTCGTAAAGTAGTTGTGGCTTTAAAAGTTATGTCTAACATGGACATTGCTGAAAGCCGCCGTCCCCAAGATGGACGCATTGGGGAGAATTATGCGGCCGGTCAAGGTTCAGAAATGGGGTTAGATATGCGGGTGAGTATTTTGCCTTGCGTAGGTGGAGAAAAAGCGGTAATTAGGTTATTACCACAAGAAAATCCTTTTAGCGATTTAGATAGTTTGGGGTTTGCTCCCCAGGCACTAAATATATATAAAAGTTGGTTGCAACAACCCCAAGGGATGATTATTTTTACCGGGCCTACTGGTTCGGGAAAAACTAGCACGCTGTACACGAGTTTACTGTCAGTAGCGACGGAACACATGAATGTTGTGACGGTGGAAGATCCGGTGGAATACGTTTTACCGGGGATTACGCAAACGCAGGTACATGAAAGGGCGGGGATGACTTTAGCTGCGGGTTTGCGGGCGATCTTGCGTCAAGATCCTGATATTATTATGATAGGCGAAATTCGCGATCGCGACACCGCAGATACAGCAGTTAGGGCAGCATTAACTGGCCATTTAGTCTTGACAACTTTGCACACTAATGATGCCATTGGTGCTATTCCCCGATTGAAAGATATCGGGCCAGATCCGGGTTTAATTAGTGATGCTCTCTTAGGAATTGTTGCTCAGCGTTTAGTGAGGCGAGTTTGCCCTCATTGTGCAGAACCTTATAAACCAACTCAGGAGGATATGGAGGTATTAGCTTTAGATTGGGAAGATGCGAATCCTTTTGGCTGGCGAAAGGGTAGAGGTTGCGCTAATTGTTTTAATTCTGGTTATTTAGGAAGAGAAGCAATTGTTGAATTGCTAGATTTAGATAATAATATTCGCCATTTAATTTATGAGGGGACAATGCCTCAGTTGCACCGCTATTTAGTTGAAAAAGGTTTTATTTCTTTTCGGTTAGCAGCAATTGAAAAGGTGGCAAGCGGTATAACTACGGTAGAAGAAGTGCAGCGAGTTTTGCCTCATAGCGCTTTACACCGCAAAGTTTAATTTGGTTGGGAATAAAGATCCAGGGCCAGGTCGCGATCGCACTCCCTAGTATGGCAGCGAACGCAGCAATCTCTCTATTGTCCCCAAACCTGCCGTTGATAGGTCTTTTTACATATATTTAGTAACCGGCGATCGTTCTCACTGATGTTAGATAGGCGATGATACTGTGGGAGATTGACAGAATAGGGAGATGTACTCCCGTCGAAACTATCTACAACTTTTACATCTAGCTGAGTTGATTGTAGAGAGCCATAAAAACAGTAAAAAGCAGACCGAGGAAGGTAAAAAGCTCCTATTACCTTCCCCTTGCGAAGTTCAAACACAAAATACTCCTTTTCAACTTGGTCGCGTTGAGGAGACTGACCATAGAAATAAATGCCATCAGCTATTAAAGCATTGATTGGCTCCGGCTCGGAGTCAATTGTAAATGGTTTTGGACAGAATTTGACTGGCGGACGCAAAAGTGCAGTTACTTTCGGAGACGCAACAGCCAACAACCCTAATCCGCTTACAGATGTGCTTGTCAAGTAAGTAGCGATCGCTCCTAACCCCAAAGTTAAGAATAATCCCGCTAGTACGCCACGTAATCGATTTAGTTTGAATAAACCGGGTTTCTGAGAGAAAAGGCTTGCCATAATCAACCAGTTGCTTGCAACCAACCCGGTTTTTGTACCCCTTGTTAAAGGCTAAGACTGTATTTGACACTCCCCAGTCTAAAGACGCGGGGATTCTTAAGGACAAAATGAGGGGGATGAATCCCGCCAAAGTTTAATTCTTAAAGGGTTTGTCAGCAACCCGCTACCCACTCGCTCAATAATTGAGTCTGTGGCTACTTTTGATTTTCGGATGATATTCCCTGCACCATTAACGTCTGCATTCAGAATTAATTTCTGAGCCGAACGGTACAAGCCTCGCTTAATCCTTTTGCCTGATGGCTGCCAATTGTCGGGTTTTTCACCAACTTTCACTGGCAGACAATCTCGGTCTAAGAAGCTGGCTTTTGATGTGTAAGATTCGTCTTGCTCCACAAATCGCCAGCCTAGAGAGTCGCATTCTTGTTGTAGTCTATTCTTGACTTTAGCTGTGGGTATTTGAACGAAACTCTGATTGGTCTTACCTCCCATATTGACTTCTTGCTTTTGCCCCTTATTCCAACCAAAGACTATGACGTTAATTTGGTGGCTTTCGCAGTAATCTATGATAGTTCTGACTGCTTTGTTAACCGCATCCCTCATTCTTCTAGCACGATTTTCTGACAACTGTTGTAGCCTCTTTGACGAGAAGCCTTTGGGCAACTTACGTTTAGCGTGCTCTGATTGAACTAGCGCTTTTTGCTTGTTAAACCATTGGTTCCAAGACTTCAATTTGTGGCCATCGACAATAAATGATCTGCCATTGCTAGAAACACAGGTCAACCAGTTATTGATGCCATGATCGATACCTAAAATTCCCGTTACTTCCAAGCTGCAACTAGGGGCTTGTTTAGTCAGAGATTCGTGGACATATTCGACCCATACCTCACCATTTCTAGGTATCAGCCTGAGTTCTTTAATCTGGCAATCTTTGAGTCTTTCTGGCAATGGAATCCAGAGAGCATCTGTCCCAAAATGTCCTTTCCCTTTGGTTCCTAGAGGTAGTCTCACTTGATTGCCGACTATTTTCAAGGCTTGTCCGGGATACGAGACTTGGTACATACTACCCTTGGTTCTATATTTGGGCAGTCTCGGTTTTTGATTAAGCTGCCCTTTCTTGGCTAGCCTTTCTAAGGCTCGGAAAGAGCTAAAAGATTCAGCGACAGATTTAAGGGATTGTTGAGCAACTTGCGAGTAGAGCAAGCCGTAATTTTCGTTGGTTTTGGTTATTTTGTAAAGTTCGGGATATTTAACTGCGCCTCGATACTTAAAATAACGCTGCCTACTTTCGTAAGTGCTGACATTAAACAGATTATTTGACCATCTCAACAATTGCTCAACAATGGATTTGTCGCGTCCCGTTAAATGCCAAATATCTTTTTGTACTGCATACATTGGGTTTCACCTCCTTTGATTTATTGTACTATACTTGGAATATCTAACTGGGAGACTAAAGTCTCCCGATCCCTTTCATCCCTGGACTCAAGTCGGAGGGTTTTCAGGGTATTTCTTATAAATACAAAAAAAGATTTTAGCTTTAATCTAAAATCTTTTCTCTCCAATATCTAGCTAGCTAGGTATTCTCGTACTTGAGCCTGCCGACGGCGCAAATGAGCGAGGGCTTGATGTTCTAGCTGGCGCACCCGTTCGCGGCTGAGTTTCAGCCTTTCTCCGACTTTGGCCAAAGACATTTCATTACCGTCTTCCAAACCGAACCGCAAACTCAAGACATCTCGCTGTTGAGGAGTCAGTTCCGCCATCAGGTTGTTGAGGTCTTGTCGGAGTAATTCCCCTGTGATGTAATCGTCAGGAGACGCGCTTTCATCCTCTAAAAGCTCTTGTAGCTCTGTATCCTGGTTATCTCCCACCCGCAGATCCAAAGAAACTGGATGGCGTGCCATCAGCAAGTATTCCCGAATTTGGGAGGGGTGTAATTCCAATGCAGAGCCGATTTCCGCTGGCGTGGGACTGCGACCTAGCTGCTGGGCTAGTTCCCTCTGGACTTTTTTGATTTTATTCAGTTTTTCAGTGATGTGAATTGGCAAACGGATGGTACGAGCGTGTTGAGCGATCGCGCGCGTGATCGCTTGGCGAATCCACCAATAGGCGTAGGTGGAAAATTTGTATCCCCGCATCGGGTCAAATTTCTCTACACCGCGCTCCAAGCCGAGAGTACCTTCTTGAATTAAATCCAAGAATTCCATATTGCGTTTCTGGTACTTTTTCGCGATCGCCACGACTAAACGCAAATTCGCTTCAATCATCTTCTGCTTAGCCCGCCGACCTTGGTGCATCAAGCGCTTGAGTTCAGCTTCACTTAGCTGCACTTGCAAAGCCCATTCTACCTCCGTTGGTTCGCGCCGCAGTTCTTTAGCTAGCTCTTCTTTTGCTTCTAGCAATTGCATCATTTGCTGCACCTGCTTGCCGTAAATAATCTCTTGCTCGCGGGTGAGCAGCGCCACACGGCCGATCTCGTGCAGATAGGTACGAACCGTATCTGTTGAGGAGTCTGGCCTTGTGCCCATATAGGGGGCTTTACCAGTTTTGTTTTTAGGGGTGGCGTTAGACATGGGTGAATATTACACTCCTTAAACAGATAGAAAGTTGACCATAGCCTGCCCCAGTTTTCGGAGCGGGAGAGAAACTTATATTAGAGATAGGTTTCCCTATCCCTTCAAGCATGGGTGACGATTGGTAGAAGCTTTTTGTTTGGTGCGTACTTTTAGGTCGTTATCTCTGGCAATCCAATTAACTTGATTAAAAGCTGACTGGCTTTGACGGTTCCTACAAGTAGAAGTTATTTTCAGTTTACTTTTCTCAATACTATTACAATTTTTGAGGGCCGTAAAGGGTAAAAGCATCTATCTTAAGGTGAAAATTCTACATTTTTCCTTAAGGTTGCCGGCACTCTTCTAGGTTTAAGCACAACTGACTCTCACTGACTGTGAAACTAGGGGTTTTGCTTGCTTCTTATTCCATAATGACCTGAATTTTTTTTAGTGCCCAGATGTACTGAATAGGAGATAACCGAACTCGATCCTGGTACGGGCCGGATGTCTCTACTATGGAGGCAGGAGGCAGAAGGTAGAGGCGATCGTAGGCGGTAGCGATGGTAAAACTAGCGGGACTGCACCGCAGCTACATTGGTGGTATTGAGCAGGGTGAGAGAAATACAGCACTTTCCAGGTAAGTGAAGTACAGAGAAACCGGGTTTCTTGAATAAAATCGATTTCTGGCGAGAAATCCAGAAGAAACCCGGTTTCTAGGCTGTACTTTATAAACCTGGAATCCGCTGTATAACCCTCTTAAATATTGAAGAGTTAAGAAAAATACAAGCTGTACTAGAGGAATAAGGATATGGAAACCGTACCCAAGCTGACGTTTAAATATGGCTGGGATGAAAGAGACGAGGTAGAAACGCCAATGAAAGGATGTAGAAGTGATGGCATTGTCAGCTTAGCTGATGGCAAAACCTATTGTGTCTATTTTATCGATCCTATACGTTTACAGGCTTTTCGCCACTCATCCCAACCCATTCAGGGTTGGGATGAGTGGATGCGGCTGTCTTCCGCAGTCATGTCTTCAAGAATTGATTTTGAAATCTGATAAGATATAGGAATTGATTTAAAAACAACCATGCTGGTACTAGAAGCAAAATTGAGAGGAAAAAATTGGCAGTACGAGTTGCTAGAAGAAACGATTCGTACTGCCAATTTTGTTCGCAACAAAGCTTTAAGGCACTGGATGGACAATCGCGGAGTAGGGAAAAACGATCTCCAAAAACTTTGTGCAACCCTAGCGAAAGAATATGATTGGGCAGGCAAGTTAAACTCCCAAGCTAGACAATCATCCGCAGATAGAGCTTGGAACGGCATTTCTCGGTTTTATGCAAACTGCAAAGAAGGCAAACCAGGGAAAAAGGGTTATCCAAAGTTCAAAAAGCGAGGACGTTCAGTCGAATACAAGCAAACTGGATGGAAACTTGCTGAAGACAGGAAACGCATCACTTTTACCGATGGATTCAAAGCAGGAACATTTAAGCTACTTGGAACCCGTGACTTAAACTTTTACCACCCCAAACAAATCAAACGAGTCAGGGTTGTCAAAAGAGCCGATGGGTTTTATTGCCAATTTCTGATTGATGTAGAACGCACTGAACCACAATCACCAACTGGTAAAACAGTGGGCATTGATTTGGGGTTAGAGTTTTTCTACACAGATTCAGAAGGCAATCAGATCGAAAACCCTAGATTCTTAAGAAAGTCGGAGAAATCCCTAAAGAGATTACAACGTCGAGTATCTAAAAGGAAGAAGGGTTCTAAGAACAGAAAAAAAGCCATCAATAAGATGGCGAGAAAACACTTGAAAGTTAGTAGGCAACGCCGAGAATTTGCGGTAAAAACCGCAAGGGCGTTAGTAGTGTCAAACGACACGATAGTTTACGAAGACTTGAAAGTGTCAAACATGGTAAAAAACCATAAACTTGGCTTATCTATTTCAGATGCAGCATGGTCGATGTTCACAAATTGGGTTGATTACTTTGCTAAGATACGTGGCGTTCACGTTGTAGCAGTATCGCCTCATTTCACGTCTCAAGATTGTTCAAGATGTGGGACTAGGGTAAAAAAGTATTTGTCAACTCGCACCCATAAATGTCCGTCTTGTGGATTAGTTGAACATCGAGATTTGAATGCTGCACGAAATATTTTGGCCAAGGGTTTAGGGATAGAAAGTACGGTGGGACACATCGAAACTCAAACGCTTGAGGAGATTGAGCCTCTGGCTTGTTCTGAGCAATCAGGACGGGTTAAGTTCGGTCATTGATTCAAGAATCCCACAACTGCAAGGTGTGGGAGTGTCAAAACAAGATTTAGAGGCGGAGGTAAACTATGGTTCTCCTTTCTTGGCTCCAGAGTTAATTTCTCACAAAATGTCGCCAGTAATTTGATTTTCAGTAGAGTTCATAATACTAAAAACTATTAACAGTTAACTGTTAACTGTTAACATAAAAAACAAAACCCGCACTAGGCGGGTTGCATTAAAATCCTGACAATCTAACTCATGCCTACAGCGGAATTGCACTAATTAAGGTCTGCATATTATCAGCTATAGCAGCAGTAAAATGATGTGTCGCAGGCAAACTATCGACCACAATTCCCGCACACAGCAACATCATGTAAAAGATGGAATACTTAAAGAGCGATCGCGCTACTCCCCGATCTTCTGGAGACTGCAACAGTAGCCAAGCTTTCTGCATAAAAATCGCCCCCAGTAAAGTCGCTACCACTCCATAAACTGCACCGGCTGCATTCAGTGGATAAACTAGCAGCAAAGTTGCAGGAATCAAAATCAGAGTATAAATCCAAATCTGCACCGCAGTTGCTTTATCTCCTTCAATTACTGGCAACATCGGCACGCCTACCTCAGCGTATTCGTCGCGAATCATCATTGCCAAAGCCCAAAAATGGGGGGGTGTCCATAAGAACACAATCGCAAATAATAGCCACGCCGCCCAACTTAAATCTCCTGTGACAGCCGCCCAACCTACTAAGGGTGGAATTGCACCGGCTGCACCACCAATGACGATATTTTGCACGCTATGGCGCTTCAGCCAGTGGGTGTAAATTAAGACGTAGAAGACAATGCCCGACATTGCTAATAAAGCAGCTAGCAAATTGGCAACAACGGTGAGCAAGGTGAAGGATAAACTAGCAAGGATGACTGCGAAAATTAAAGCATCCCGACGCTTTACCCGCCCCGAAGGAATTGGTCGCCAGCGGGTGCGCTCCATGATATAGTCAATGTCACTGTCGTAGATGCAATTAATAGTATTAGCAGCACCAGAAGCTAAAGTACCTCCAGTCATAGTTGCTAATAGCAATAAGGGATCGACTTCTCCTTTGGCTGCCATCCACATTCCCGCCGCTGTGGTAATTAGCAGCAACAGGATAATTCTTGGCTTTGTTAGTTGGTAGTAACTTTGAACTACCTGTAAAGCGTTTTGATGGATTCGGGATTGGTTGTTAGTAAGAATTTCCTGCATTATTTCCTTTCCTAAATTGCATAGCGATCGTTTTTAACTGGGCGGTTGAAACCGCTACTACAGAGACTAAACCCGCCTGCACGGGTTTCAAAACCGTCGCCTTGCTCTTTTTATAGTCCGCGTAGGCGGACTTTGTTTGTTTAGCCGCGAATTATATTCGCCCGACTTATTCTAACTAGGGAGTTAATTGGCAGATATGGCGCGATCGCGCCATGCTAAAACGCTGAATGCTACAAGCGTCCCCAGTAAGGCTGCACCGACTGCTTGGTGGGCTACTGTTAAGGGTTCTACTTGCAGGTGCAACCGGAAAGTTGCGACTCCCAAAAGTAACTGTGCAATTAGGCATAAGCCCGCCCAGTTTGCTAATTTTCGTAATGTGGCATTTAGTGCTGGTGTTCGCCAGGCGATCGCGATTACTGCTAAAGTGCCGACGGTGGCGGGTACGATCCCCATAATGTGGCTATTCATCACACCGCAGAGCTCAGATGCGCCAAAGCATTGATGTAGCGCCCATTGAGAGCCGACTAATGCTCCTAATAGGCTTTGGAGGTAAATTAGCAAGGCGGCGATTGACGCTAACCAGGGTAATTTGCCGACTGTTCCGGTTGCTTGATAGGGTGTCAGCATTAAGCCGATCGCTACTAGGGTGATGAAAAATATTAAAGCCATGCCTAAGTGAGCGGTGACTATATCAAACCGTAGGAGTTGCGTTACCGTCAGTGCTCCTAAAATGCCTTGGGAAACGATCAAAAATAGGGTGAGTGGGGAGGCGATCGCTAGCCAACCGGGAAGACGATGCCTGTACCACCAAGATAGTCCCGTGAGTGCGATCGCGCTTAATCCAATCAAGGCTGCATCCAGCCGATGAAACCATTCTAGAAATACTTGTAGGTTCATCTGGGCGGCGGGTACTAACTCACCGTAACATAGCGGCCAGTCGGGGCAAGCCAGACCAGCATTCATTACCCGCGTCGCGCTACCTACGGCCATCAATAGCCAAGTGGCGATCGCCATCTTCCAGACGAGGCTACGAATGATATCCCTTGGCTGCCACTCCGCTTGCGGCTGCGCGGCAGGCTGATTCAAAACAGAGTTAGCCATGAGCTTTACATTAACCTTAATCGCCAATCAAACTTAATTAAATAATGAGCCTTTGCTCAGGTGAGCTTAACAGTCTATTTTTATCGTAAACAGTCGTATTTACTACATTAGCGGGGGTAAAATCGGATTAACCCCTCTTTACAAAGATTTCAGCTTTGCTGCTGTGATATAGCAGGAGGCAGGAGGCAGGAGGCAGGAGGCAGAAGGCAGAAGGCAGAAGGCAGGAGGAAAATACAATACTAGAAACGGTTTGGGCGATCGAGAATGTTAAGACCGTTGTGGCGGTTGTGATAGTTACCGCTCCCCATGTAACGCCGCCTTCGAGGCGGTATCCTTAACCGCCTCGAAG
>NZ_JAQMUA010000273.1:0-10231 GCF_028330895.1 Kamptonema animale CS-326
ATCTAGGAGAGAAGGAAGAAGGAAGAAAAATTTAGTTATCTAGGAGAGAAGGAAGAAGGAAGAAGGAAGAAGGAAGAAAAATTTAGTTATAGCAACCGCCACAACGGTCTTGACATTCTCGATCGCCCAAACCCTTTCTAGTATTGTATTTTCCTCCTACATAAGAGCCTCCTGCCTCCTGCCTCCTGCTATATCTAGGAGAGAAGGAAGAATGTTTATACAGTCAGCTTTTTAGTCATCCCGCCGAGATTCAGAGCTTGAGACAGGAGAATTTACAACCTTAGAGAGAAGTTAGTTCTCCTAATTTCCATTAACGTACAGGTACTTTCTATGACGATCGTGCAATGAGTGAAGAAATATCAACTCTTTTAGATAAGATGCAGGCAATGCTGAATGACTTTATCATTTTGTTGCCAAATATGGTGTTGGCATTGATTGTCTTTGCGATTTTTTTCTTCGTTGCTAGAGCGATCAAGAAAGTAGTCAGAAACTTGACACGCAATCGCCGTCAAGCTCGCAACCTGGGAATGGTGCTGGGGCGCTTGGCACAAGGAACAACTATCTTAGCGGGCTTGTTTATTGCGCTGTCGATCGTGATTCCATCGCTTAAAGCCAGCGATCTCGTACAGCTACTCGGAATCAGTGGTGTAGCGATCGGCTTTGCGTTTCGCGATATTTTACAAAACTTTCTAGCGGGTATTCTAATTCTGTTAACTGAACCCTTCCAAATCGACGATCAAATCGTGTTCAAAAATTTTGAAGGGACTGTAGAAAATATTCAAACCCGCGCCACAATGATTAAAACTTATGATGGGCGGCGGATTGTAATTCCAAATTCTGAGCTATTTACAAATTCTGTCACGGTTAATACTGCGTTTGAAAATCGCCGTTTGCAATATGACATTGGCATTGGTTACGGTGACGATATCGACGAAGCACGACAGCTTATTCTAGAGGCAATCCATGAAACAGATGGGGTGTTAGAAACGCCTGCTCCTGATGCGCTCGTGGTTGAATTAGCAGGCAGCACTGTCAATATTCGCGCTCGCTGGTGGGTGCAACCCCCTCGTCGTGCCGATGTGCTAGACCTGCAAGATCGAGTGTTGACTAACATTAAAAACAAGCTAACGGCAAATGGTATCGATCTGCCCTTCCCAACGCAGCAAATTCTATTTCATGACCAGACTGAAGCAACGGATGGCGATCGCACTCGTCAACGCGAAGGTTGGCCCTCTGGGAAAGGTCAAGTGCCACAGCCACGCAGCATTAGTAGCTCGCTCAACCGCCTTGCCGAGATCAAAGTTCAGGGAAATGGGTCTAAAGCAGATAGCACAAAACCTGCTCCAACGACAGAGGAATAGCAAATGGAAACCAAGTTTAGCAAGCTTTTAGACTCACTGCACTCTAGCTTCTGGTTCATCCCGACCCTGATGGTTGTGCTGGCGATCGGGCTTTCATTTGTCACTATTGGCATTGACCAACAGCTAGAAACCGATATTATTAGCGATCTAGGTTGGGCGTATGCCCTGGGGCCCAATGGTTCACGAGCCATTCTCTCTGCGATCGCAGGTTCAATGGTGACTGTTGCTACGACTGCATTTTCTATTACCATCGTGGCGCTTCAGCTTGCGTCTTCGCAGTTTGGCCCGCGTCTGCTGCGTAACTTTATGCAAGATACCGGCAACCAAATCGTACTGGGAACCTTCATCTCTACCTTTGTTTACAGTCTGATGGTGCTGCGAACCATCAATGGTGTAGAAGAGAACGAGTTTGTACCACATATTGCAGTCACCTGCGGGCTTGGATTGGCGATCGCCAGTATTGGCGTTTTAATCTATTTTATTCACCATTCCGCCACCTCTATCCAAGTCGATCATGTCATTTCTAAGGTGGGATGTGAGCTAGATGAAGCGATCGATCGGCTCTTTCCCAAACAGATAGGACGCGACGCATCGAAGCATCGAGCAGAACCACTCACCTCAGATATTCCAGCCGATTTCGATCGCGAGGCAACCGCCATTCAAGCGACTAGCAGTAATTATGTGCAAGCGATCGATACAGATCAGCTCATGCAAATTGCAACAGAGACTAATATCCTGCTTCAGCTTCAGCGTCGCCCCGGAGACTTTGTGATTAAAGGAAGTCCACTGGTACTTGTTTATCCCGCAGAATCGGGTAACAAAAAGCTGGTTAAACAAATCAATGATGCCTTTGTCTTGGGTTCGCAGCGCACCGATCAGCAAGATGTCGAGTTTTCGATTAATCAACTGGTTGAGATTGCAGTCCGCGCCCTTTCACCCGGCATTAATGACCCATTCACAGCCATTCGCTGTATCGATCAACTCAGTGCAGCGCTTTGTCACCTGGCACAAAAAGAGATTCCCTCTGCTTATCGTTATGATGACCAAGATAAGCTGCGCGTCATTGTAGAACCCGTGACATTTGCAGATGTGACTGATGCTGCTTTTAATCAGATTCGGCAGTATGGGCAAACAAGCGTAGCAGTTACAATGCGGTTGCTAGAAGCGATCGCCGTCATTGCCCCTTTTACCCATACCAAAGCAGACCGAGCCGCACTATTGCGTCATGCCAACACGATCGAGCGCGGCAGCCAGGAGGAAATCGCCGAAGAGTTAGATTGCAAGGATATTAAAGAGCGTTATCTAGCTGCCGTGAAAGCGATCGGGTAAGCTTGACATGAGGAGAAAAGATGCTGTCTATCAACTGGAAAGGATAAGTAAATCCACGTAATTAAACATAAGATAAGGATGGCTAAAAAGCTGACTGTATAAACATTCTTCCTTCTCTCCTAGATAACTAAATTTTTCTTCCTTCTTCCTTCTTCCTTCTCTCCTAGATAACTAAATTTTTCTTCCTTCTTCCTTCTTCCTTCTTCCTTCTTGCTTCTAACCAATATCAACTCTAGTTGATAGCTTTCGTTGTCACTCCATCAGGTTTAGAAGTTAGCACCAACCGCAACTTAGCATGAACTAAATTTAACTTAGCCAACCCTAAATCTACACTTCCTTCTACCACAACCCCCGTATTCAATAGTCTATCCAGCAACTCTAAAACTGACGGATTACTAGAAGTTTCTCCCGGATAATACCCGCCAGACTTTGGTAGCAAAGTCCCAATTTCTGACAAATCTAAATTTAAGTCAGCAGGATCGATTTCAAATATCTCACACATTTGCAAAACTTGCGCTTCCAACTGCTTCAAACTCTCAGCCGCCCGATCTAATTCTGCATCGCTTAAAATACCAGCTTCCATGCGGCGAATTATTTGCGCTTCCATCAATTGACGGATGAGTTCCACCACAGTTAGTAGCAGCGGCGCTAAACCTGAATCTTTACTAGGTTTTTCAGAATTGGGAACAAGCATATAGGAGATGGAGAGGATAGTTAAGATCGCGAAGTTAGCAATTAGCAATTAGCAATTAGCAATTAGCAATTAGCAATTAATTTATTGCTCATTTACTCCTAACCCAGCATTAACCGATTCAGTGATTGGCGGCTGACTGCCCACTAGCGATTTCAGCGCTTGCATTTCTGCTTCTAACCTCTTCACTTGTTCTAATAACATTTGATTGGATTCAGTCAAAGTCCGTGCCTGATTGCTCAAATAAGGATCGGTTTCCCACCAATTAATTCCCATTTCCTTAGCTTTATCTACCGAAGCAACCAACAAGCGAATGCGGATACTCAACAACTCCGTTGAACCAACAGAAACCGAAATATCTCCAGCAATTACAATTCCTTTATCTAAAACTCTTTCTAGCACATCTGCCAAAGTAGAACCTCCCGTTGAAGTAGTCATACTTCGACTTGCAGCACTAGGAGGGCGTATTGGTTGCGTCATCACTATTAATTATCTCCCTGAGTTACGAATAGACGGTTTTGCTGCTGTTTCAAAACACCTTTTTTAATTAGCGATCGCAGCGCGTCAATAGTCTGTACCCGATTAATGCCTAAAGCCGCTTCAATCTCGCCAACCCTTGCGCCGCGAGAATTCTGTAAATAAGTGTAAACTTCTTCTTCGCAAAGCGCTTGAGCACGATTCATTAGTTCCTGCGTCAATTCCTGTGTTTGACTAACGGCGACTGCTGTGTCTATTGTATCTAAATTCTGACTTGTGGTGTTGACATCTTCCCCCTCATCCTCTGCCAATAAGCCGTTAGATTCCCATTCTTCCAGAACAGGCCAATCTACCGAAAGTTCTCTATACAATTCCCCCAGAATAGTTGTAGCCAAATTTAATGGTTTACCACAGCGAGATAAAAGCACATCTTCACAAATCTCTCGAAAATCTACACTTTCTGCTGTGGCTGCAATCTCATGTTCCTGACAGATTTTAGCAATGATTAAAGCAGGGCGCATACCCGAAGCTTTGTCCGTACCGATCCGATGGCGAAACTCTCTCGCTAACTGTACAATTCTCCGAGCATACTCTTCATTTATCCCCAGTTTTCCCACGATAATTTCCTGCTGAGTTTCCTCATCTGGATCTGGCATATTCATTGTTACCAACCGATCCATCAAGGCATCTTGCGTGTCGTGAACTCCGCAGTATTCCTCAGAATTGGAAGTGAAAATTGCCCGGAATTCCGGGTGTACCTTAATATATTCAGACTTATTACCATTAGGTGGCAGCACTAACAGTTTTTCTTCCAAAGCTGAAAGCAATACATTGTTAACTTCTGGACGAGAACGGTTGAACTCGTCATAAACTAATGTAAATCCTTCGCGACAAGCCAAAGTTAATCTTGAATCCACCCAGTTTTGCCGCAATTCATCTTCTAATTTAATGACGCTGTGAATGTAATTATCGACTACTTTTTTGCGTGTATAACCTGAGTGATTGCCAATTAAATCTGTACTTTTGAGTTGATCGTCGCCAAACATCAGCACTGTTGGACGCGCTAACAAATCTGCTAAATGCAGCGCCAAAGTTGTTTTTCCCGTGCCCGCAGGGCCGCGCAAATGTACGCCAAAGCCTGATTTTAAATACCTTAGAGCCCTGAGTGCCATTTCTTCGGCGGCGCGGGTATTCACATATCCTTTAGGACGCGCTCTGAGCACTGTAGTCATAGCAATTTAAGTTTTGAATTTTGGGATGGCTGTTAACTGTTAACGGTTAACTGTTAACGGTTAACTGTTAATTGTTAACTGTTAATTGTTAACTGTTAACTGTTAACTTTAGCGTGTGATAGTAACGGGAACTTTAACTGCATCTAAACTCAAGTAAAGGCGATCGCGCTGGACAATGGCACCTTTTTGAAGTAGCGATCGCAGTGCATCCACAGTTTGAACCCGACTGAGAGCCGTTGCTGCCTCAATTTCCGTTAACCGTGCCCCCTTACCCTGGCGAATGTAGTTATAAACCTGTTGCTCCTGTAGTGCGGTCATATTGGGCTTTATAGCTTCCGCTGGCTTCGCTTTCATCTCCGCCTCTAGCTTGATTGGAGCTTCAGCAGCAACAGATTGAAATCCAATTTTACTGCCTTGATAGTGTTGATGGGTCTTAGATACGATCTTACTGTGTTCGCCCCAAACTTCAAATTGTAAATTTTGGCGGTACAAATGCAGTTGAGCTTGAAAACGAGCGTGGCGATCGCGTATCTGTTGAGCCTCTACCAATCGCTGTGCCCTCGATTCCTGAAAAGATTGGTGTAGCTGTCGCCTCCTTGCTTCACCCATCAACTCCAATTCTTGCAAATAACTTTGAATATCCGATCGCAAAGCTTCCATCCAGACAGTTAATTGGCGATTTAATTGCGCTTGAGTTTGAATTCGCTGCAAGTAACTTGATGTTAAAAGGTCTTGGGTCTGATTTTTGAGCATTTCGATCCGATCTTGGCGTTGTTGGCGCAAAGTCGCCAAAGTTGCACTCAGAGTTGCGTGAAATTCGCGCAACTCTTTAAGTGTCGCCGTTGCCAGTTTTTCTCTATCTGTTGTAGTCTCCGCTAAAAACTGAGCCGTTTGCAACGAAAGCGATCGCGTAAATTCATCAAGTTTTTTAGCTAACAACTCAGCTTGAATGCGGCGATTAGAGCTTGTCGCCGTCAAAAATTGCTGCGTCTGCCGTTGCAAATTCGTATATGCCTGCTGTCTCCAGTTGCGATCGTGCAATCCTTGAGTCAGACGTTCTTCTTGTAGCGTAGCAATAGTCAATCGCACATTTTGCTGGCGCGATCGCACCTCTTGCTGACGCTCTTCCCTTTGCGATCGCCACTCATCTAAAAGAGCCATGATCAGAGTTACCTCCTGATTCAGTTATCCCCAGGACTTACGCATAATTACGTAACGCCGGCATCTTGGCGGTGACTTGACCGTCTTTCCGGGCAGCGTTACTGATAGTTTTGCGTAAGTCCCGATCCCATTTCATTTGTGCCCAACTATCGGGGCTAATCTGTCTTAAATTTAGATCGAAATCTGGGTTTTTTCATTCCCATCCCCGCATCCAAATCTTTAATCAGTATCGATCGGACGCGGGATTAATCAGGCGCAGCAGTCACAGGAAGGGAAATGAGCAACTTATCTTAGATTCTTGTAGCGTATTATTTACCTCTGCACTCGTGTAGCTTGCACCCTTAATGTTCAGTTCCCATTCCCAATTCCCGTTTTAGCTAGACAGACGGAACCGCCGCTTGAGAAGTCAAACCAACAGCTTCAGCATACTTCAGGTAGGTTTCCACAGAAGCAATCACGATCCTAGCTTCGATGGCTATCAGTTCGATACCCACGAGAGAAATGCGTACCCACGCATCAATTACAATCCCCTTGTCCAAAATGCGGTCAACCACTTCAGCCAAGCTAGAGGATGAGTTTACTTTTTCAACAGCCATGATTCAATTCCCTCAAGTTGAGTTTGGGGCTTGGTGTTTTGCACCTATTTCGCCTTTCACTTCATCATACTAAGGTTTCATCTGCTCGAAATCAGTATATCTACCCTAATCTAGATTACATTTTGTCTAAGTTTTGGATCTCGGCTCCTCTAAAGTGCGATCGCACTGCTGACCAATCCTTAATTTTCAATTTTCAATTTTTAATTTTTAATTTAATTAATGAACCTTATAATCGGTAAAAAAGCTTAAGATTAAAAGATTCACAATTAAACATACCTAGAACCGCCAGAAGGCTATACCCTCCGTCATCTGGTTAGCGGTAAGATGAATAATGATGCCCCGGATACTTGTTATTGATGATGACCCTACGATCGCGGAACTTGTTGCCGTCAACCTAGAAATGGCCGGCTACGAAGTCACCCAGGCAGAAGACGGCATCAAAGGTCAGGCCCTAGCCATCCAAATGCTGCCTGACTTGATCATGCTAGATTTAATGCTGCCGAGGGTAGATGGATTTACAGTTTGCCAGCGTTTGCGCCGCGACGATCGCACCGCAGACATTCCCGTATTAATGCTGACCGCCTTGGGTCAAACCCAAGATAAAGTAGAAGGCTTTAACTCCGGTGCTGACGACTACCTGACCAAACCCTTTGAGCTAGAAGAGATGCTAGCGAGAGTGCGAGCCTTGCTGCGGCGAACCGACCGCATCCCTCAAGCCGCCAAACACGCTGAAATCCTGAGCTACGGCCCTCTTACCCTCGTCCCAGAGAGATTTGAGGCTATTTGGTACGCTCAAATAGTCAAACTCACTCACCTAGAATTCGAGTTACTGCACTGCTTACTCCAGCGTCACGGTCAAACCGTCTCTCCCAGCGAAATTCTCAAAGAAGTTTGGGGATACGATCCTGACGACGACATCGAGACGATCAGAGTACACATCAGACACCTGAGAACCAAGATGGAACCCGATCCCCGCCATCCCCGCTTCATTAAAACGGTTTATGGGGCTGGCTATTGCTTGGAGTTACCCAGCAATGGTAGCAAAGCTGAGGAGGAGAGAAATCATTAGATATAGCGGTTAATTGGTAATTGATAATTGGTAATTGGTAATTGGTAATTGGTAACTTGTTTAGGACTTACGCACGTACTACGATTTTCTGTCATTGCGACCGTAGGGAAGCAATCTCAAACCTAGGTTTATGGTACAGTGCATAAGTCCTGACCTAGCTGTTTGCAGTTCGCTACAGGTAGATAGGATAAGCTTTTACACATTTAATTTGTGTATTAATTCATCAACCTATTCCTCCCCGAACCTTGCAGGGAAGGGGTTGGGGGTTAGGTCGCAGACACAGATAATACAGTTTATATGCGTAACAGCTTAACAGATTTACTGGCTAATTAGTTTATAAGTGCGATCGCTATGACTACCAACTCGAACAAAACATCAGTTACTCATAGAGACAGTCTCTATAAAGAGGATTTTTATCTGTGGCTCAATACGACGGCTCAACTGTTGCGCTCCCGCCAACTTGATGACGTTGACTTTGACAATTTAATTGAGGAAATTGAGTCAATGAGTGGTAGTCAGCGACGGGAACTTAAAAACCGCTTAATTGTTTTGTTGATGCACTTACTCAAGTATCAATATCAACCCTCATTACGCTCAAATTCTTGGATAAGTACGATTCTCGAACAACGCCGTCAGCTAGAGTTTTTATTAAAAGATAGTCCTAGCCTCAAACCTTACTATCTTGAAGTATTTTCTGACTGCTACTCTAATGCTGTCGTTGATGCTTCTACGGAAACCAAGCTACCTGTTAATAGTTTTAGTGAACTTTGTCCCTTTTCTCCTGAAGATGCGATCGACTCTAGCTTCATCATTTCTCTAATCAATGAGGAACGAGATTAGCATCTGCAATAGTAGCCAACAATAGTCCTTCAAACAATTTAATACCCTCCGTATTGCCCAACATAGGATCGGAAGCCCTTTCTGGATGCGGCATCATTCCTAACACATTTCCTTGACGATTGCAAATACCTGCAATATTATTTAACGAACCGTTAGGATTGCCAGTATTGCTGATTTCACCTGCACTTGTACAGTAGCGAAATAAGATTTGACCGTTATCTTCAAGTTCAGCTAAAGTATCAGCATCCGCATAGTAGCGCCCCTCACCGTGAGCAATGGGAAGGTTGATAATTTGACCGGATTTATAAGCCGAAGTCCAAAGAGTGTTAGTGCGTTCGACTTTGAGAGGGGTGCGATCGCAAATAAAACTTAAACCTGCATTTCTGGTTAAGGCCCCTGGGAGTAAACCCGCTTCGGTTAATACTTGAAAACCGTTGCAAATGCCCAAAACGGGTTTACCCAGTTTGGCGTGTTCTACAGTAGCTTTCATCACTGGAGAAAAACGTGCGATCGCGCCGCATCTCAAATAATCTCCATAACTGAAACCACCGGGAATTACTACCACATCTAGGTCAGAAATATCCGTTTCTTCATGCCAAATCATGCGAGTAGGCTGATTTAGCAAGCCTTGAGTCACCCAAACCACATCGCGATCGCAATTTGAACCTGGAAAAACAATAACGCCAAATTTCATAATTGGTAATTGGTAATTGGTAATTGGTAATTGGTAATTGGTAATTGGTAATTGTTAGGTGTATTTTCCAATTAACCACTAACCACTAACCACTCACCATTAACAATTCCGTCAAATCAAAAGTATAATTCTCAATAACAGGATTAGCTAACAGTTGATCGCAAATACGGTCGAGTTCAAGGCGGGCTGCGGCTTCATCGACACAAGAAAGCGTCATTTCAATATACTTGCCAATCCGGATGCGCTCAACATTGTCATAGCCCATGTGTTCCAAACCAGACTGTACAGCAGTACCAGCAGGGTCTAAAACCGAGGGGCGGAGGGTGATATAAATTCGAGCCTGATATTTCTGAGTCACAGTAATGCCTGATTTGACACTCCCACCCTTGAAGGGGGTGGGATTCTTAGGAGATTTCGCTGTAAATATCCTTATTACTAAGGTTCCTGGGCGCAATCCTTTTCCCTTAAATAAGGTGGGCTGCTATCCTTGTCTTTCAACAAGCTCCTCAAGTGTTTTGGGGTTTATTAAGTCCCTGATTTCGCGGAGTCTCCGCGTAGTTGTGTGGTAGGCATTAAATCCCAAACTTGCGTCTGTGTATCCATTCCACGTTTTTATATTACACCAATTTTGATACAAATTAACATCTTTTTTGAATGCGGCTCTCATTCGCAGCGCCTATCCCAACGCCTGAAGGGGCGATGCTCGCGGGTTAACTTCTGTAGGACTTACGCATTACTTACGTAACGCCGCCATCTTGGCGGTCAAGGAACCGCCAAGATG
>NZ_JAQMUA010000274.1:0-2677 GCF_028330895.1 Kamptonema animale CS-326
GCAACCGCCAGGATGGCGGCGTTACATAAAGCGTGCGTAAGTCCTATGTTAAGAATAACCTTGCAATTTCATCACTCGCCGATAGCGTGATTCAATCTCGCTAACCGTTTGAGACTGGCGATCGCCACTCCATTCGCTTTGGTCAAATAACTGCTTCCTTAACTCATCAACATTTATCGTTTTTACCTGACCTTCAGAGACAATTTGTTTGCCATTCACCCAAACACTATCGACTGCTTGAGTTGGGCGACCCAGTATTAATAATCCAATCGGATCGGTACGCGGCAATAATGACAAACTGGTAAGATCGTAAAGTACAAAATCTGCCTTTTTTCCGACAGTTAGAGAACCAATTTCATCGCCCATATTTAAACCTTTAGCACCTCCGATTGATGCTATCTCTACAGACTGGCGCGGTGTAATCCAGTGACGGTAATCTAAATCTGTGATATTGTGCAAAATTGAGCCAATTTTAATCGCTTCCAGCAAATCCTGAGAGTCATTACTAGCTGCACCGTCGCAGCCAAAAGATATATTTACTCCAGCTTGACGATATTTAATCAGCGGTGCAATGCCGCTACCTAATCGTAAATTGCTGAGAGGATTATGTACAACAGTTGACTGAGTTTCTGCCATAATAGTAATATCAGCATCATCCAGCCAAACACAATGAGCCAAAGAAGTTCGCGCACTGAGAAAACCGATTTGTTTCAGATGTTCAACGGCGCTACCACCGTATTTTTCTTGAGCTAATTGTTGTTGAGCACGGGTTTCTAATAGATGAGCGTGGCGGCAAAGATTGTGGCGATCGCTCAATTCTACACAGCCTTCAAACAAGGCATCAGAACACATTTGCATCCCCGTCGGTGCTAACATGATATTCACGCCTTCTTCAGGTCGATGAAACCGAGCGATCGCCTCTTTCATCAACTCTAAAGTTGCCGCTGTCGATCGAATGTAAGGGGCATGATCCATGTCAGCGCCACCAGAAGGCATACCCGCCGTCAGGGATTGATCTTGAATCAGGGGGCCAATGAAAGCGCGAATGCCAATTTCACGGTAAGCGCGATCGGCAGCAGCGATCGCTTCCAACTCTTGTCCCGGAATCAAAACCAAATGATCGACAACAGTTGTACCGCCTGATAGCAGCGTCTCCACCGCTGTACCCAAGGCACTCAGATAAACTTTCTGGGCATCGAGGGGGGTAAAATCGTATAGTTCCGCGATCCACAACTCCAACGGCAGAGGCGGAATGATCCCACGCTGCCACATTTCCGAAGAATGGGTATGTGCATTGACAAAACCGGGCAGTAGCAACTTATTTCTACCATCGATCGCAGTCGTACCCTCCCCAAGAGTTGCCGTTTGATTCGCGATCACCGCGATGCGATCGCCCTCCACCTGCACGTTAGCGGTTTGATAACCGCCTTCAACCGCAATTAAAACATTCTCAATTGTAAAACTCACAGATTAACCCTTCTACAGCACTTAGATCAATTATTATTTAATTTTGAGTTGATTCTTAAAAAAGTGTTAGTGAATACCTATTCTTACTCTAAAAATGGGCTAATACAAGTTAGTCACCACTTACGCATCCTCTACCATTTTCTGTCATTGCGAGTGAAGCGAAGCTTTTCTCTTACCCCGATCCTCTCTTACAATGCGTAAGTCCCGTTTATGAGAAAAAATTGGGTTCAACCATGAAATAATTATCTCAACAGAAACAACATGAATCTCTCATCTCTCCGTACCTTGGGAATACCACCGAATGCCTGGGCAGTTGATGCAAAAATTGCCGATATTACCCGCCCTCCCCTCCCACCTCAACCTGTCACCCTAGAAACAGAAACCAAAACCCTGCGCCTAGATTTAGCAAAAGCTGCCATTTTAGTGATAGATATGCAGAATGACTTCTGTCACCCCGATGGTTGGTTAGCACATATTGGCGTAGATGTAACCCCAGCCCGCAGTCCAATTAATCCACTAAAAATATTATTACCGACATTGCGATCGCAGTCAATTCCTATTATTTGGTTAAACTGGGGAAACCGCCCCGACTTGCTAAATATTAGTGCAGGATTGCATCATGTTTATAAACCCACAGGTGAAGGTATTGGCTTAGGCGATCCCTTGCCTAAAAATGGCAATCCCGTACTCAGGGCAGGAAGTTGGGCTGCTGCTGTTGTGGATGAATTAGAACAGAAACCGGAGGATATTCTTATTGATAAATATCGAATGAGCGGTTTTTGGGATACTGCTTTAGATAGTATATTACGAAACTTAGGTAAAACTACAATTTTCTTTGGAGGAGTGAACGCCGATCAATGCGTAATGGCCACACTACAAGATGCCAACTTTCTCGGTTATGATTGCATATTAGTTAAAGATTGTACGGCTACTACATCTCCAGAATATTGTTGGCAAGCCACCCTTTACAACGTTAAACAATGTTTTGGCTTTGTGTGCGATTCTCAAGCTATATTAAAAGCAGTTAACAGTTAACAGTTAACTGTTAACTGTTAACTGCTGGTGGTTAGTTGTTAGTTGTAATAGATAGCACTAGCCATTAGCCATTAGCCATTAGCCATTACCAATTACCAATTACCAATTACCCATTACCCATTACCCATTACCCATTACCCATTACCCATTACCCATTACCCATTACCCATTACCC